>NZ_CP033043.1:4472500-4772500 GCF_003667825.1 Metabacillus litoralis
ATGTCGGCTCATCGCATCCTGGGGCTGTAGTCGGTCCCAAGGGTTGGGCTGTTCGCCCATTAAAGCGGTACGCGAGCTGGGTTCAGAACGTCGTGAGACAGTTCGGTCCCTATCCGTCGTGGGCGTAGGAAATTTGAGAGGAGCTGTCCTTAGTACGAGAGGACCGGGATGGACGCACCGCTGGTGTACCAGTTGTCTTGCCAAAGGCATAGCTGGGTAGCTATGTGCGGAAGGGATAAGTGCTGAAAGCATCTAAGCATGAAGCCCCCCTCAAGATGAGATTTCCCATAGCATTAGCTAGTAAGATCCCTGAAAGATGATCAGGTTGATAGGTCAGAGGTGGAAGCGCGGTGACGTGTGGAGCTGACTGATACTAATCGATCGAGGACTTAACCTAATAAAAGCGTAAGCTTAGTGAAGTTGAATTGTGAATCGTTATCTAGTTTTGAAGGAATATCCTTCAAACTAAATATTATTTGGTGATGATGGCGAAGAGGTCACACCCGTTCCCATGCCGAACACGGAAGTTAAGCTCTTCAGCGCCGATGGTAGTTGGGGGTTTCCCCCTGTGAGAGTAGGACGTCGCCAAGTAAATAGAGGAAGAAGATCAGTAGAAAATACTGGTCTTTTTTTGTGCAGTATTTGTCAAATTTTGTGGAATCGCAGATAACTACTTCAAAATCGTAGATAAAACATCAAAAATCGAAGATAAACCTCTCATAATCGTAGATAAAAACAATACAACCCGATTAGTTCAGTGTTTTTAAATCTCCGTGCCTGTTCTTTCAACGTCTAAGTAGATAGTTATATAAAAAAGGTCCAACAGAAATCATCTTCTAACACTTTATATAGATATGCTATATTAAATAGTATGTGAAGTTCAAAGTAAATTAAGATGAGGGCAAATTAATGATTAAAGAAGTTAACCATTTTCTGTTTTCAGTTTCCGATTTAAATCAATCAATACAATTCTATCAAAATGTATTTGGTGCAAAGTTATTAGTAAAAGGTCGGAGTACTGCTTATTTTGATTTGAATGGATATTGGGTAGCGTTGAATGAGGAGAAAGATATTCCAAGGAATGAAATTGTAAATTCGTATACACATATTGCTTTTTCTATAGAAGAAAAGGATTTTGATCAAGTTTACAGCAAACTAATTGAATTAAATGTAACAATACTTTCGGGGCGTCCAAGAGATGAAAAAGATAAAAAATCGATCTATTTTACTGATCCAGATGGACATAAATTTGAATTTCATACGGGAACATTACAGGATCGTTTGGACTATTATAAGAAGGAAAAGAAACATATGGAGTTCTTTGATTAATTGTAACAATAAATTTAATAAATATAGAAAGCATTAATTAAAAGCTCAGAGCTTTAGGTTCTGAGCTTCTTCTTTAAAAGAGCATTAAATGATAAATCCACTTAATACCATTCCGATATTAATGATGATATGAAAGATAATACTAGGATAGATGCTGTTGGTTTTAATTGTGATTAATGCGTAAATTACTCCTGCAGCTGAAATTAATAAACTTAGAGGCATTGAAAAGCCGATTGCTAGATGGAGAAGTCCAAATCCGACACTTGTAATAAAAATAGCAAATCCTGTAGATGTATATTCCTTAAGACTGGAAATCATGATTCCTCTCCAAATAATTTCCTCAAAAACAGCATTGATTAGTGAAAAAGTTAAGCAAAACAATAGAAGTGATTGAATATATTCAATATCTTTTTGAATGATAAAGAACAAGTATACTACCCCATTAACAGTGATTCCAATTACCCAAAACCAAAATGTATTAACTTTATGAAATGGTAGGATAATTGGATTTTGCCAATCTGGTTTATTGTTGTACCAAGAAATGGTCTTATGGAAAAAAAGATGAATTAAAATGATGCCTATAATGATAAAAACCAGAAAAATACGATTAAGGATAACCTTTATCTCTTTTGGTATATTTATTGTTTCAATGAAATTATTAGTAACCATAAATACAACAAAGCCAATTAAAAATGATAACAGTAGAGAAATAACAAATTTTCTTTCTTTATTAGTTGATAGCATCATTAATAATCCAATAATAACAATTGCGGAGAACACGATTTGTTGATAAGCAATAGAAATAATTCCTAAAAAAAACAAAACGGCAATAGTGATTAACAAAGAAAAGCCCTCCTTTAAAATGGAGTAACAAAACCTCCTTTAATTAATGTTTCGAAAAAATTTAGCTAGCATAGTAATGTTACCATAAATACCCAACGTGTATTATGGAAGGTTGTTCCCCATTAAATAACGAATACACGCATGGTAATGACCAAAATCACACCCTAGTTAGTACCTATCCATCCAATTTTCTACTTTTATATAGTATATGTGTAGTAAAATTACCCGAAAATAATAAGTAGAGGTATTAAAATAGTGGTAAAATGATAGTACTTTTTTAATGAATAGGGATTGTACTTTATGGAGGTTGAAGAATGACAAGTAAGCCAAAAAAGAAAAAATTTATAGTAGAAGATAATGAAACGATAGATGATTGTTTAGATAGAATGAGTAAGGAAGGGTACTTTCCTGTCAGAAGAACGGAGCAACCTATCTTTAAGGAAGAAAAACGAGATAATGTTGTTGAACATGTTCCTTGTGGTAGAAGTATTACATTTGAAGGTAAATTAATGTAAAACACGAACATTAATGTGTCAATAAAATAAATCGTTCGATTTTACGTTGACATCGAAAAGCTTCATTGTTAATATAAAACATGTAAATAATTGATGAACGATAAACCTCATATATAATTGGGAATATGGCCCAGAAGTTTCTACCCGATGACCGTAAATCACCGGACTATGAGGGAAAGTCATGTATATACGATTCGGAAATAGACCAATAATCCGAGCTCGATATACTGAACTTTCTCTATGGATTAGAGAGAGTTTAGATATCGAGCTTTTTTAGTATCAGAGTTTATTAAAAATAAGGCTTTCGCCTTTGTATTTAGCGACAAGCCGAGTTTTCTAGTTTTGTAAAGGTGGGGAAAAGATGGAGCCGGTTGTAGGAGTGATCATGGGAAGTACGTCTGACTGGGAAACAATGAAAGCTGCATGTGATATTCTTGATGAGTTGAATGTTCCTTATGAAAAGAAGGTTGTTTCAGCGCATCGTACACCAGATTACATGTTTGAGTATGCTGATAATGCTAGAAAAAGAGGTTTAAAGGTTATTATTGCTGGTGCAGGAGGTGCTGCACATTTACCAGGTATGGTAGCAGCAAAAACATCTTTACCAGTCATTGGAGTTCCAGTACAGTCAAAGGCTCTAAATGGACTTGATTCATTGTTATCGATTGTTCAAATGCCAGGAGGGGTTCCAGTTGCAACGGTTGCGATAGGAAAAGCAGGTGCAACGAATGCAGGTTTATTAGCCGCTGAGATTCTTTCAACAGGTGATCAATCTCTTGCAGATAAATTAGATACAAGAAGAGAAGAGCTTCGACAAAAGGTGTTAGAAAGCAGTGATGAACTTGAATAACCAAACGATATTGCCTGGAGGAACAATTGGGATAATCGGTGGAGGTCAGCTTGGTCGAATGATGGCCATTGCAGCTAGACAGCTTGGTTATCGTATCGCGGTATTGGATCCAACAGAAGATTGTCCTTGTGGTCAAATTGCAGATATAGAGATTACAGCAGGTTATGATGAGTTAGATGCAATTAAGAGACTTGCTGAGGTTAGTGATGTTATTACCTATGAATTCGAGAACATCGATTACACAGCACTCCGTTGGTTAGAAGAAAATGCGAATTTACCACAGAAAAGCTCATTGCTTCTTTTAACACAGGATCGTGAAACAGAAAAAGCAGCCATAGAGAAAGCGGGTTGTGAGGTAGCACCTTATCAAATTATCCATAATGATGAAGAGTTATATAAGGCAGTTGCAAAGCTTGAATATCCAAGTGTGTTAAAGACATGTAGAGGTGGTTACGACGGTAAAGGACAAAGAGTACTCCGTAGTGATCAAGATCTAGAGGAAGCGAAACAATTACTATCTCATGGAACATGTATATTAGAAAAGTGGGTTGCTTTTGAAAAGGAAATATCCGTTATTGTGACACGTTCTGTTAGTGGTGAGACAAAGACGTTTCCAGTAGCTGAAAATGTTCATAAAGACAATATTCTGTATCAAAGCATTGTACCTGCAAGAGTGTCAGATGAAGTGATTCAAAAAGCAGAACAGCTAGCTATTAAACTATCAAATAGTTTTGAGCTTGTCGGAACACTTGCAGTTGAAATGTTTTTAACGAAAAATGGAGATATTTATATTAATGAGCTTGCACCTCGCCCACATAACTCAGGTCATTATACAATCGACTTATGTGAAACAGATCAATTTGAACAACATATCCGTGCTGTCTGTGGTCTGCCTTTAGGGCGAACAACATTACTTCAAAGCGGTATGATGGTGAATCTATTAGGCGAAGATTTATCAATAGTGAGTGATCAACTCTCATTACTTAAAGATGCAAAGCTTCACCTATATGGAAAGAAGGACCCTGTTGCAAAACGCAAAATGGGACATATCACGTTTATTAGTGAAACAATAGAAAAAGATATAAATAAAGTAAATCAAATTTGGGGTTATAAATAGAACGGAGGCAAAAACATGATTGAACGCTATACAAGACCAGAGATGGGTGCGATTTGGACGGAGGAAAATAAATTTAAAGCTTGGTTAGAGGTAGAAATTTTAGCATGTGAAGCATGGGCAGAGCTTGGAGTGATTCCAATAGAAGATGTTGCACTTCTTCGTAAGAATGCATCGTTCGATGTAAACCGTATTAACGAAATTGAATTAGAAACTCGTCATGATGTTGTTGCCTTCACTAGAGCGGTTTCGGAAACTCTTGGTGAAGAACGTAAATGGGTACATTATGGCTTAACGTCAACTGATGTTGTAGATACTGCTTTATCTTATTTACTTAAGCAAGCAAACGATATTCTGTTAAAAGATATTGAAAACTTTATTCAAATTTTAAAAGAAAAAGCACAAGAGCATAAATACACAGTAATGATGGGACGTACTCATGGTGTACATGCTGAACCAACAACTTTTGGTTTAAAGCTTGGATTATGGTATGAAGAAATGAAACGTAATTTAGATCGCTTTAAGCGTGCTGCAGAAGGTGTTGAATACGGAAAGATCTCTGGTGCTGTTGGAACTTATGCAAACATTGATCCTTTTGTTGAATCATATGTGTGTGAAAAGCTAGGAACAAAACCTGCTCCAATTTCAACACAAACTTTACAGCGTGACCGACACGCAGATTATATGGCTTCTATTGCATTAGTTGCAACGTCAATAGAGAAGTTCGCTGTAGAAATTCGTGGTCTACAAAAGAGTGAAACACGTGAAGTGGAAGAATCGTTTGCAAAGGGTCAAAAAGGATCTTCAGCAATGCCTCATAAACGTAACCCAATCGGTTCAGAAAACATGACAGGTCTTGCACGTGTTATTCGTGGGTATATGCTAACAGCTTACGAAAATGTTCCATTATGGCATGAAAGAGATATTTCTCACTCTTCAGCTGAACGTATTATCCTACCAGATGCTACGATTGCTCTTAACTATATGTTAAATCGCTTCGGAAATATCGTGAAGAACTTAACGGTATTCCCTGAAAACATGAAGCGTAATATGGACCGTACTCAAGGTCTTATCTACTCTCAACGAGTGCTATTAGCGCTAATTGATACGGGTATGACAAGAGAAGAAGCGTATGATCTTGTTCAACCAAAAGCAATGGAAGCATGGGAAAAACAAGTACCTTTCCGTGGATTAATAGAAGCAGAAGAAAAGATTACTTCTCGTCTTTCAGCAGAAACAATTGCTGACTGCTTCGATTATAACTACCACTTAAAAGGTGTCGATACTATTTTCGAACGTCTAGGATTATAAAAAGCAAATAGCAAGGGCTAAAAAGTCCCTTGCTATCTATTTGATAAAAAAATATGGTTAGAAAATCTAACAAATAGTTTGTATATACTTAAGGTTCCCAATATTCAGTTTAGGAGGGCTTTCATTGAGTACAGAAAAGCTTGAATTACTATATGAAGGTAAAGCAAAAAGAATTTATAAAACAAACGAACCTACTATTTTATGGGTCTCGTACAAAGATTCTGCAACAGCCTTTAATGGTGTGAAGAAGGAAGAGATCACAGGTAAAGGTCGTTTAAATAATGAAATTTCTACATTGATTTTTGAGAAGTTAACAGCAAACAACATTGAAAATCATTTTGTAAAAAGACTTTCAGCTACTGAGCAACTTGTCAAAAAGGTAGAAATTATTCCTTTAGAAGTAGTAGTAAGAAATGTTGTGGCTGGCAGCCTTTCTAAACGAATTGGAATTGAAGAGGGAACAGAAATTAAACATCCATTAGTAGAGTTTTACTACAAAGATGATGATTTAGGTGATCCATTAATTACGGAAGATCATATCGCACTATTAGAAGTTGCAACGCCAGAACAAGTTGAAACATTAAAAACTCTAGCTAAAAAGGTGAATGAAGTGCTTAAAGCTCATTTCCTTGCATGTGACATCCGCCTAATTGATTTTAAATTGGAATTTGGCTTAACAGAGGATGGGAACATTATACTTGCTGATGAAGTATCACCAGATACATGTCGTTTATGGGATATCAACACAAATGAGAAGTTCGATAAAGATGTTTTTCGTCGAGAAATTGGTAGTTTAACAGATGCATATGAAGTTATTTTAACTAGACTTGGAGGCCAATCAACATGTATAAAGTAAAAGTTTATGTCACGTTAAGAGAAAGTGTATTAGATCCACAAGGAAGCGCAGTGAAAAGTGCTTTACACAGCATGGATTACAAAGAAGTTCAAGATGTACGTATCGGAAAGTATATGGAACTTACAATTGAAAAATCAGACCGTGATTTAGATGTAGCTGTTCGTGAAATGTGTGAAAAATTACTTGCTAATACAGTGATTGAAGACTTTAGCTACGAGGTACAGGAGGTTGTCACAAAGTGAAATTCGCTGTGATCGTTTTCCCAGGGTCTAACTGTGATGTTGATATGTACCATGCAATTAAAGATGAGCTTGGTGAAGAAGTAGAATATGTTTGGCATGATGAAACTGACTTAAGTGGGTTTGATGGCATTCTTCTACCAGGTGGATTTTCTTACGGAGACTACTTACGCTCAGGTGCGATTGCGCGCTTCTCAAATGTAATGAAGGAAGTTGTAAAAGCAGCAGAAGCTGGTAAGCCTGTTCTTGGTGTATGTAATGGATTCCAGATTTTATTAGAAGTTGGTTTACTGCCAGGTGCAATGAAGAGAAATGAAAACTTAAAGTTTATGTGTCGACCAGTTCATTTAAAGGTTGCAAACAACGAAACAGCCTTTACTTCAGCTTATGAAAAGGATGAGGTTATCTCAATTCCGATTGCACATGGAGAAGGGAATTATTATTGTGATGAGCAAACACTTCAAACGCTTAAAGAAAACAATCAAATCGTGTTTACGTACGAAAAAAATCCAAATGGCAGCTTAGTAGATATTGCAGGCATTACAAACGAGCGCGGAAATGTATTAGGGATGATGCCTCACCCTGAGCGTGCAGTTGATGAATTATTAGGAAGTGCTGACGGATTAAAATTATTTCAATCGATCGTAAAAAACTGGAGGGAATCTCATGTCACTACTGCTTGAACCAACAAACCAGATGATAAAAGATGAAAAAATCTACAGACAAATGGGTGTAAGTGATGACGAGTTTGCCCTGATTGAAAAAATTATTGGACGTCTTCCAAACTACACAGAAATCGGTATTTTTTCGGTTATGTGGTCGGAGCACTGCAGCTACAAAAACTCTAAACCAATTCTAAAGAAGTTCCCTGTTACAGGTGAAAAAGTATTACAAGGTCCTGGTGAGGGAGCAGGGATCGTTGATATTGGAGACAATCAAGCGGTTGTATTCAAGATTGAGAGTCATAACCATCCTTCAGCAATTGAGCCTTACCAAGGTGCAGCAACTGGTGTAGGTGGGATTATCCGTGATGTATTCTCTATGGGAGCTAGACCTATTGCGATTTTAAATTCTTTACGTTTTGGAGAACTAAAAACTCCTCGTGTGAAATATTTATTTGAAGAGGTTGTTGCAGGGATTGCTGGGTACGGTAACTGTATTGGTATTCCAACTGTTGGTGGAGAGATCCAATTTGATGATTCTTACGAAGGAAATCCACTTGTTAATGCAATGTGTGTTGGGTTAATTAACCATGAAGATATTAAAAAGGGTCAGGCAAAAGGTGTTGGCAACACAGTTATGTATGTTGGTGCTAAAACTGGTCGTGACGGAATTCATGGTGCAACATTTTCTTCTGAAGAATTAACCGACGATTCTGGTGCAGATCGTTCTGCTGTACAGGTTGGCGATCCATTCATGGAGAAGCTTTTATTAGAAGCTTGTTTAGAAGTGATTAAGAATGACGCTTTAGTTGGAATTCAAGACATGGGTGCAGCTGGATTAACAAGCTCATCAGCAGAGATGGCTAGTAAAGCTGGTTCTGGTATTGAAATGGACTTAGATCTCATTCCACAACGTGAAACAGGCATGACAGCTTATGAAATGATGCTTTCTGAATCACAAGAAAGAATGCTGCTTGTTATTGAAAAAGGAAGAGAGCAAGAAATCGTTGACCTTTTTGAGAAATATGATTTAGAAGCTGTTTCAGTTGGTAAAGTAACAGATGATAAAATGCTTCGTCTTTTCCATAATGGTGAAGTGGTATGTGAGCTACCAGTTGACGCTTTAGCAGAAGAAGCACCTGTTTACCACAAACCATCTAAAGTACCTGCTTATTATGAAGAGTTCCAACAAATGAACGTAGCTCCTCTTCAAGTAGATAACTATAAAGAAACACTTGTGAATCTATTAAAGCAACCAACAATTGCATCTAAAGAATGGGTTTATGATCAATATGATTATATGGTTCGTACAAATACAGTTGTAGCACCAGGTTCTGATGCAGCAGTAGTACGTATTCGGGATACGAAAAAAGCTTTAGCGATGACAACTGACTGTAACTCTCGTTATCTTTATTTAGATCCTGAAGTTGGTGGGAAAATTGCGGTAGCAGAAGCAGCTCGTAACATCGTATGTTCTGGTGCAACACCACTTGCAATTACAGATAACTTGAACTTCGGTAACCCTGAGAAACCAGAAATTTTCTGGCAAATTGAAAAAGCGGCTGATGGAATTAGTGAAGCTTGCCGAGTATTAAATACACCAGTTATCGGCGGTAACGTGTCTTTATATAACGAAACAAATGGAACAGCAATCTATCCAACACCTGTTATTGGTATGGTTGGATTAATTGAAGATACAGATTATATTACAACTCAAGACTTTAAAGCAGCTGGAGATCTAATCTACCTAGTTGGTGAAACAAAGCCGGAGTTTGGTGGTAGTGAGCTTCAAAAGCTAACACAAGGTGAAATCTTTGGTCAATCACCAGAGCTAGATTTAGAGAATGAAAGCAAAGTTTTAGGACAGATTTCTGCTGCGATTCGTGCGAAGTCAGTAGCATCTGCTCATGATGTATCTGAAGGTGGTGTAGCGGTTGCGTTAGCTGAACCATTATTCGGTCGTGAAGGACTAGGAGCTTCTGTTACTCTTCAAGGTGATGCAACAGCAGCATTATTTAGTGAATCTCAAACAAGATTTATCCTTTCTGTGAAAAAGGAAAACAAAGAAGCATTTGAAAGTTTAGTAGATGCAGTTTGTATTGGAGAAGTAACAGATACTGGCAAACTTATCATTTCAAATGAGAAGAACGAAACACTTGTCGATGCATCTGTTGAAGAATTAAAGGATGCATGGAAAGGAGCAATCCCATGCTTGCTGAAATCAAGGGATTAAACGAAGAATGTGGCGTCTTTGGAATTTGGGGTCATCCTGAAGCAGCACAAATCACTTATTATGGTCTTCACAGCCTACAGCACCGTGGACAAGAAGGCGCTGGGATTGTAACAAGTGATGGCGAAAAGCTTACAGGAATGAAGGGATTAGGCCTCATTAACGAAGTATTCGCTGACGGAAAATTAAATGAACTATCCGGTAAAGCAGCAATTGGTCACGTTCGTTATGCAACAGCTGGCGGAGGCGGATATGAAAATGTCCAGCCTTTGCTTTTTAAATCACATAGCGGCGGATTAGCTCTTGCTCATAACGGTAACTTAGTAAATGCTACACAGCTTAAGCATCAGCTTGAGAGCCAAGGAAGTATTTTTCAAACAACTTCTGATACAGAGGTTCTTGCCCACCTTATTAGAAGAAGTGGTTTTCAAGATTTGAAGGAAGCAGTGAAAAATGCCCTAACGATGATTAAAGGAGCGTATGCCTTTTTAATCATGACAGAAACAGAAATGATGGTTGCTCTAGATCCTAATGGCTTACGTCCATTATCGATCGGAGTGATGGGTGATGCATATGTAATTGCATCTGAAACTTGTGCTTTTGATGTTGTTGGAGCGAAATATGAAAGAGATGTTCAGCCTGGTGAACTGCTTATTATCAATGATGAAGGTATTCGTTCTGAGCGTTTTTCAATGAATATTAATCGTTCTATTTGCAGTATGGAATATATTTATTTCTCTCGTCCGGATAGTAATATTGATGGAATTAATGTTCATACTGCCCGTAAAAATCTAGGAAAACGATTAGCTGTTGAATCTGAGGTAGATGCAGATGTTGTAACAGGTGTACCTGATTCAAGTATCTCCGCTGCGATTGGTTTTGCTGAGTTAACAGGTATTCCTTATGAATTAGGATTAATTAAAAACCGTTATGTAGGTCGTACGTTTATTCAACCATCTCAATCTCTTCGTGAACAAGGGGTTAAAATGAAGCTTTCTGCTGTACGTGGTGTTGTTGAAGGAAAGCGCGTTGTGATGGTTGATGATTCGATCGTTCGAGGAACAACAAGTCGACGTATAGTTAATATGCTTCGTGAAGCAGGTGCAACCGAGGTTCACGTGCGAATCAGTTCACCACCAATTGCAAATCCATGTTTCTATGGAATTGATACGTCAACACATGAAGAGCTCATTGCCTCTAACCATTCAGTGGAAGAGATCCGTCAAATCATTGGAGCAGACAGCTTAGCATTCCTAAGTGTTGAAGGTTTACTCGAAGGACTAGGCCGCCCATATGAAGGTGAAACAAGAGGTCAATGCTTAGCATGCTTCACAGGACGCTACCCAACTGAAATTTACGCGGACACGGTATTGCCGCATGAGAAGGCGTAAATAGAAAATGCTGATAGGAATCGAGTGTTTCGATTCCTGTCTTGTTTTCGGTACGTGTTTTTTGAGGTGCCTGGCACCGCCCGAATTTTGTCGAATTATAAGGAGGATCACACACATGTCTGACGTTTATAAGCAAGCTGGTGTTGATATAGAAGCAGGATATGAGGCTGTTTCAAGAATGAAAAAGCATGTTGCCAAAACAATGCGCACAGGTGTATTAGGTGGCCTTGGTGGCTTTGGTGGGATGTTTGATTTAAGTGAATTAAATTATAAAAAGCCTGTACTTGTTTCAGGTACAGATGGTGTTGGGACAAAATTAAAGCTTGCTTTTATGGCTGATAAGCATGATTCAATTGGAATTGATGCAGTTGCAATGTGTGTGAATGACATCTTAGCTCAAGGAGCTGAGCCTTTATTTTTCTTAGATTATTTAGCCCTTGGAAAAGCAAAGCCTGAAAAAATTGAACAAATTGTAAAAGGGATCGCGGATGGCTGTGAACAATCTGGTTGTGCATTAGTCGGTGGAGAAACAGCGGAAATGCCTGGACTATATGAAGAGGATGAATATGATGTTGCTGGTTTCTCTGTTGGTGTTGTTGAAAAAGATAATATTGTAACAGGTGAGAACATTAAGCCAGGACATGTATTAATCGGACTTGCATCAAGCGGTATTCATAGTAACGGATTTTCTCTAGTTCGTAAAATTCTTCTTGAAGATCAAAAGCTTGATTTGAATGAGGTATATGCGCCGTTTACACAAAGCTTAGGAGAGGTATTATTAACTCCAACAAAAATTTACGTAAAGCCTGTACTTGAAGTAATTAAAAAGTATCAAGTAGATGGAATGGCTCATATTACTGGTGGTGGATTTATTGAAAACATTCCTAGAATGCTGCCGGAAGAAACAGGTGTTGAAATCGATCTTGGTGGTTGGCCAATGCTTGATATTTTTGACTTCTTGAAGGAAAAAGGACAATTAAGCAGTGACGATATGTATAATGTGTTCAATATGGGAATCGGTTTTGTGCTTGCTGTAAAAGAAGAGCTTTTACAAGATGTTATGCAGGAGTTAGAAGCTAACAATGAAAAAGGCTATTGTATTGGGCGTGTTGTAGAAGGCTCTGGTGTTACGTTTAATGGAGGAGCACGTTAATGAAGAAAATAGCCATATTTGCGTCAGGGAATGGCAGTAATTTTCAGGCAATCCTTGATCAAGTGAAGCTTGGTGTAGTAGATGCTGAGATTGGTTTTGTTTTTTGTGATAAGCTTAAAGCAGGTGTCATTGAGCGTGCAAAATCAGCAAACATTCCTGTTATTAGTTTTGTACAAAAAGACTTTGAAAACAAAGCACAATTCGAAGAGGAAATCTTGACTCATTTACGTGATCACCAAATAGATTTCATTATCCTAGCAGGTTATATGAGATTAATTGGGGATACGTTACTGAATGCCTACGAAAATAAAATTGTGAATATTCATCCATCTTTACTACCATCTTTTCCTGGTAAAGATGCGATAGGACAAGCTTATCGTGCAGGAGTGAAGGTAACTGGTGTTACCGTTCATTATGTGGATGCAGGAATGGATACAGGGCCGATTATCGCTCAACAAGCAGTCGAGGTTGCTTATGGTGATACAGAAGATATGATTGCAGAAAAAATCCATAAAGTTGAACATGTTTTATATCCGAAAGTCATTCAAGAATTAGTATCAAAATAATGTGTAGAGGTGAAAATTGATGGCAGTGAAACGTGCGCTAGTTAGTGTGTCAGATAAAGAGAATCTTGTCCCATTTGTAAAGGAATTGATTGAATTAGGCGTTGAAGTGATTTCTACTGGCGGAACCAAAAAATTACTTGAGGAAAATGGCTTAAATGTTATTGGAATTTCTGAAGTAACAGGATTTCCGGAAATCATGGATGGTCGTGTAAAAACACTTCATCCAAACATTCATGGTGGTTTACTAGCGGTACGTAATAACCCTAGTCATATGAATCAATTAAAAGAAAATAACATTGAAACAATCGATATGGTTGTTGTAAACCTTTATCCTTTTAAAGAAACAATTTCTAAGCCGGACGTTCAATTCCAAGATGCGATTGAAAATATCGATATTGGCGGACCATCAATGCTTCGTTCTGCAGCAAAAAATCATGAAGATGTAACCGTTCTTGTTGATCCGCAAGATTACAGTACTGTTTTAGAAGAGCTAAAAGCTTCAGGTGAAGTTTCTCTAGCTCAGAAACAACGTTTAGCTGCAAAAGTTTTCAGACACACAGCTGCTTATGATGCTTTAATTGCAGAATTTTTAACAAAAACAATTGGTGAAGAAGATCCTGAAACAGTTACTTATACATTTGAGAAAAAGCAATCTCTTCGTTATGGGGAAAACCCTCATCAAAGTGCTACTTTCTATCAAAAGCCATTCGTTCCAGTAGCATCTATTGCAAATGCGGAGCAGCTTCATGGAAAAGAGCTTTCTTTTAATAATATTAAAGATGCGGATGCAGCTCTTCAGATTGTACGTGAATTTACAGAGCCAGCTGCAGTAGCAGTTAAACATATGAACCCTTGTGGAGTAGGGGTAGGTACTTCTACATTAGAAGCGTTCACTCGTTGCTTCGAAGCAGATCCAACGTCAATTTTCGGTGGTATTGTTGCACTGAATCATGAAGTTGATGTAGAAACAGCTAAAAAGCTACATGAAATCTTCCTTGAGATTGTTATTGCCCCATCATTCAGTCAAGAGGCATTAGATGTTTTAACAGCTAAGAAAAACCTTCGTTTATTAACAATTGATGTTTCAGCAGCTTCTAAGCCTGAAAAAGTTCTTCAATCTGTTCACGGTGGCTTACTTGTTCAAGATGAAGACACACTTTCTTTAGATGATGTGGAAGTAACAATCCCAACAAAGCGTGAGCCATCAGAAGATGAATGGAAAGATTTAAAATTAGCTTGGAAAGTTGTTAAGCATGTAAAATCAAACGCAATTGTATTAGCAAAAGATGAAATGACAGTTGGAGTTGGTGCAGGGCAAATGAATCGTGTTGGAGCTGCTAAAATTGCAATTGAGCAGGCTGGTGAAAAAGCACAAGGTAGCGCAATGGGCTCTGATGCTTTCTTCCCAATGTCAGACACAGTTGAAGCAGCTGCAAAAGCAGGTGTAACAGCAATCATCCAACCTGGTGGCTCAATCCGTGATGAAGATTCTATCCGCATGGCTGATGAATACGGAATCACAATGGTGTTCACAGGAGTACGTCATTTTAAACATTAAAATACTTAATCTAGCAATTGGCTGTTTGCCAATTGCTTCTATTCTAACCTCTGATATCTAATTTCTGTAGAACAAGATATGAACAAGAGGATAATAGCTTTTAGCATATAAACATAAAACCAAAGTGCAATAAAATATATGTGGGGTGTATTCATGAAGGTACTGATTATCGGACAAGGCGGACGTGAGCATGCGTTAGTTTGGAAGGCAGCACAAAGCAATCTTGTAGAAGAGGTCTTTGTTGCACCTGGCAATGATGGAATGGATGAGCTAGCAACAAGAGTAGCTATTAGTGAAAATGATAATGAAGCACTAGTTGCCTTTGCAAAAGAGCAAAACATCGATTTAACAATTGTAGGTCCAGAAGTTCCATTACTAAACGGAATTGTGAATGACTTTGAAAGTGAAGGCTTAAACATATTTGGTCCAAGAAAAGAAGCTGCCCTTATTGAAGGTAGCAAGAATTTTGCGAAAGAACTTATGATCAAATATAAGATCCCAACAGCGGAGTATCAAACGTTCACGAATGTAGATGAAGCAAAATCTTACGTTGAACAAAAAGGTGCACCTATTGTTATTAAAGCTGACGGGTTAGCAGCTGGAAAAGGTGTAACAGTTGCTGAAACACTTGATGTTGCTTTAGACAGTGTGACAGATATGCTTGCAAATGCAAAATTTGGTGATGCTTCAAGCTCTGTTGTTATTGAGGAATTTCTTGCTGGTGAAGAATTTTCATTAATGGCATTTGTGAAGGGTGAAAAGGTTTATCCGATGGTCATTGCTCAAGATCATAAACGTGCTTATGACAATGATGAAGGGCCAAACACTGGTGGAATGGGTGCATATTCTCCTGTACCACAAATTTCAGATGAAGTAGTGAATACCGCAGTTGAAACAATCTTGAAGCCTGCTGCAAAGGCTCTTGTAAGTGAAGGTCGTTCATTTACAGGAATTTTATATGCTGGTCTTATTTTAACAAATGATGGCCCTAAAGTAATTGAATTTAATGCTCGCTTTGGTGACCCGGAAACTCAGGTTGTTTTACCAAGGCTGAAATCGGACTTAGTATCATCATTATTATCTATTTTAAATGAAGAACCAGTGAGTTTAGAATGGTCTCAAGAAGTTGTTCTTGGTGTAGTACTTGCTTCAAAAGGTTACCCTAATGACTATGAAAAAGGTCTTCCGATTGGACAACTTTCTGAGAAGCATGAAAAAGCAGTCATTTTCCATGCAGGAACAAAGAAAGTTGATGATCAGTTTGTGGGTAACGGTGGACGTGTGCTTGTTGTCTCTGGATATGGTGAAACAATTAGTGACGCACAAGAGCAAGCATATGCATTAGTTGAAAAGATTTCTGCACCTGCTTTATTCTATCGTAAAGATATTGGCAATAAAGCGATTAAGCACGGCGTTTCTTAATAAAAACGAAAAGTAATGCAACAATTCCGCCGATTAGTGCAATAAGAATAAAAGACATATCTGTTAAATATTCTAAAAACATTTTATACACCTCCTGTTAAACAAGGGACTGGCTACTAATGGCCAGTCCCGTTTTTCTATTTTTAGAGTCATTATGAAGGGTTGTACGTAACAGCATCTTCTTCATCGTCAAAGTAATCTTCTTCATCATCATCAAAGAAGAGAGTTGATGATGAGTTTTCAAATAAATAGGTGATCGGACAAAAGCGTAAAATTCCTTCACCAACCTTCATTGCACCTAGGATGATGGCAATAAGGTAAGAATCTCTCCATGGCTTTTTACAATATTTTGAAGTAGCCCATGATAAAACAGAAAGACCACATGTTATACGAATTAAAGCATTAACGATACCTATATTTGGTCGTACCATAATAAATCACAACCTCCAATATTTGTCATTAAATTGAAATAAAACTTTAATGCGTTAATAAATATCCTGTGTTAACATAGTATTTAAATAGTCTTACAAAAATTGGGGGGATTTTTATGCCCGAGCAAAAATTTCTATGGAAAAACAGTCAAATACGTAAGCAGATAGATGTTTTATCAAACAAATTATCACCTACAACAATTTTGAAAAACGTCACATATCTTAACTCATATTTAAGACAATGGATTAAAGCTAATATCTGGATCTACGATGATCGCATTGTTTATGTGGGAGACAATTCACCTGAAAAAACAACAGAAACAGAAGTGATTGATTGTTCTGCCAAAGTGGTTGTACCAGGATATATTGAGCCACATGCTCATCCATTTCAGTTATATAATCCCCACACATTAGCAAAGTATGTGTCACAAACGGGTACAACAACCTTAATAAGTGATAACCTTTTTCTGCTATTACGTTGCAACAAAAAGAAAGCGCTTACTTTTATCGATGAAATGGATAAGTTGCCTTACCATTTTTATTGGTGGGCAAGATTCGATCTACAAACAGAAGTGCATTCTGAAGAAAAAATTTTTTCACATGATTTTGTGAAAAAATGGCTAGAGCATCATTCGGTCTTACAGGGTGGTGAATTAACGGGCTGGCCTAAGCTTAGAGATGGTGATGATTGGATTCTCTATTGGTTACAGGAAACAAAACGAAAAGGGAAAAGACTCGAAGGCCATTTTCCAGGTGCTTCGGAAAATACATTAACAAAAATGAAATTATTTGGTGTTGATAGTGATCATGAATCAATGACTGGAAAGGATGTTATGAACCGGTTAAAAATGGGGTACACAGCAGCATTAAGGCAATCATCCATAAGACCAGACTTAAGTAAGCTGATAAAAGAGGTTCAGGATGAGGGGCTCACAACTTACGATCATTTATACTACACAACGGATGGAGCAAACCCCGACTTTTATGAAAAAGGTATGATTAACCGTTGTATTGAAATAGCGCTTGATAGCAATGTTCCTGCAATTGATGCTTATAATATGGCGGCCTTTAATGTTGCAAAATACTATCAAATAGAAGATAGAATCGGTGTCATTGCTCCAGGAAGGGTGGCAACGCTGAATATTCTTGAATCAATAGACCGTCCTGATCCAATATCGGTCATGACAAAAGGAAAATGGATCATGCAAGATGGAGTACCTCAACAAGAGGATCATGAGGTCGATTGGAATCAATATGGTCTTGAACCGGTTGATTTTAAATGGGATTTAACAATGGACGATTTACAATTTTCTATGCCATTAGGTATGAAAATGCGAAATGCGGTCATCATGGAACCATACTCTGTTACAATTGATAGTTCAGCAAATGATTTATCAGAACAACACGATGAGAGCTTTTTAGCCTTAATTGACCGTAATGGTGAGTGGCGAATCAATACAGTGATAAAAGGCTTTGCCAACCATGTTCAAGGCTTTGCGAGCTCCTATTCAACAACGGGAGATATAATTATTATAGGGAAACGAAAAACAGAAATGCTTGCTGCTTTTGAAAGAATGAAGGAAATTGGTGGCGGTATTGTCCTGACAGAAAACAGTGACGTGATTTTTGAAATGTCTTTACAATTAAATGGTGGAGCTTCAAATGAAGAGCTTACACATGTGATTGATAAGCAAGCAAAATTGACCTCTTTATTACAAGAAAGAGGATACAGTTTTGATGATCCTATTCATTCCTTGCTATTTCTGTCATCTACTCATTTACCGTATATACGAATTACACCAAGAGGGATTTTTGATGTGATGAAAAAAACGGTACTCTTTCCATCTATAATGCGTTAAAATATAAAAGTGTAATAAAAAGATAAGGTTGTGTTAGTTTGATTAAGGGTAAGTATTCATTGGTTATCGTATCATTGCTTGTTTTCTTAAGCGCATGTAATCAAAACGAGGACCAAGCCGAAAGCATTGTTAAAAAAGATGATGTTGTTCAGCAAGAAGATGAACCAGTCGTTGCAGAGGTTAAAGCTGAAGAAAGCGTTATCTATCCCCTAACCGGAATTGCAACAGAAGAGCAGAACATTATACAACGTCCAGTTGCTGTGATGATTAATAATCATCCTAAGGCGAGACCGCAGTCAGGACTAACGAAAGCTGATGTTGTATATGAAGTACTTGCAGAAGGAAATATTACAAGGTTTTTAGCTGTATTTCAAAGTGAAGTACCTGATATAATAGGACCGGTTAGAAGTGCTAGGGATTATTATATTGATATAAGCAAGGGATTTCATGCTCTATATATTAGCCATGGATGGAGTCCTTCAGCAAAAGAGAGGCTTGTAAGTAATGAGGTTGATCATATAAACGGTATGTTACACGATGGCACTCTTTTTTGGAGGGCAGATCATCGTAACGCACCTCATAATTCATATATCTCAAAGGACAATATCTTACAAGGTGCAGAGTTAAAACAATATACTATGACGGAAGATGTTATCCCATTCGATTTTCTTACTGAAGAAGAAATGAAGGAGATAAAGGGAGAGCAGGTAAACAAGTTTGTTATAAAATATGACAAATCTGAAACATGGCAAAGCACATACGAGTATAATCAAACTGAACAGACCTATAAAAGATATAGTGGTAATGAAGACACGGTTGACTTAGAAAGTGGAGATTCTGTAGAACTAACAAATATCTTTGTTGTTCAAATGAAACATAAGGTGATTGATAAAGAAGGCAGACGTACAATCGACATGACATCAGGAGGTAAAGCTCTACTGATGCAAAAGGGTATGATGCAGGAGGTAGAATGGGAGAATCATGATGGTCGAATTCTACCGGTAAAAGATGGGGAAGTTGTTAAGCTAGTACCGGGAAGAACATGGGTGAATGTCGTCCCATCTTTGGATCAATATCTAATTCAATCGTAATAGTAAAAGGAGAATGAATAGATTATGCAAATAGAAAAGCTTCGTGGAAAAGAATTAGATCAACTTTTTCAATCTATTTTGTCATTAAAAGATTTAGAGGAATGCTATCGTTTCTTTGATGATTTATGCACTGTAAACGAAATCCAATCACTTGCACAACGACTAGAAGTAGCTAGAATGCTGCGTGATGGATATACGTATCATAAAATTGAAACAGAGACTGGTGCAAGTACAGCAACGATTTCCCGCGTAAAACGTTGCTTAAATTATGGAAATGATGCTTACACAATGGCTCTGGAACGTGTTCATGGAGAAAAGGAAATAGAAGAAGAATAAAGTAAAAGCACCGATTATAACGGTGCTTTTATTTTTTACTATAAAATAAGAAACCTAAGGCTTTCACCATTATGACTTGGTGAAAGCCTTAGGTTTCTAAAAAGGTAAGAAAGTATAAAATTTTGTACGTAGTTTTAGTGTCTAGCTCCAGCAGTCTGACTTTTTGGCAAAAAGTCAGATGCCTAGCCCCTCGAGGTCATAAGCCAATTTGGAATATAAGGCAAAGAGCGCCTTCTATTCCAAATCGTCTTATTGCCCGAGGCTGACCAAGGCGCTTGCGCTTTTCTAATCTTCAAGTATCTTCCTTCTCCTTTTAGTTTTTTGCCTTCATGTAATTTGTTATAATAGGAAAATGGATGTTTTTGAATGGAGGAGTCCAGTAAATGTATGATATTACCGAGTGGAAACATGTTTTTAAACTCGATCCTGATAAAGATATAAGTGATGAAGACTTAGAAAAAATATGTGAGTCTGGAACAGATGCGATTTTAGTTGGTGGAAGTGATAATATAACAGAAGATAATGTGTTAAACCTAATGTCCCGGGTTCGTCGTTATCTTATTCCATGTGTGTTGGAGGTTTCTACAACAGAATCTATTATTCCTGGTTTTGATCTATATTTTATTCCTACAGTCTTAAATAGTCGTAAAACGACATGGATGATGGACCTTCATCAAGAAGCTGTGAAGGAATATGGAGATATCATGAACTGGGATGAAATTATTGTAGAGGGATATTGCATCCTAAATCAAGACTGTAAGGCTGCAGCCTTAACAGATGCTAATACCGAGCTTTCGATTGAAGATGTAAAAGCTTATGCCCGTGTAGCGGAAAATCTGTTTCATCTTCCAATCTTTTACCTTGAATACAGTGGGATGTTAGGGGACCTTGCGGTTGTTGAAGCAACAAAAAAGGTACTTTCCAATACAAAGCTATTTTATGGTGGAGGAATTACCTCACCAGAAGAAGCTGAAAACTTTGCTAAATATGCTGATGTAGTGATCGTAGGGAATGTTATCTATAATGACTTAAAGTCAGCACTAAAAACAGTTAATGCAGTGAAAGAAGCGAAAGAAGCGAAATAAATTTCTCCGTCAACATGATTGAATGATGATAGAGATGACGATAAAATAGAACATATGTTTTTAAAAAAAGGGTGGTGGATTGGTTGCAATTTTTATCAAATCAGTTACTTGAAGGTTTGAATGATAGGCAACAACAAGCGGTAAAAACAACAGATGGTCCTTTATTGATTATGGCTGGAGCTGGAAGTGGGAAAACAAGAGTATTAACTCATCGAATTGCTTATTTAATGACAGAAAAGCAAATAGCTCCGTGGAATATACTAGCCATTACGTTTACAAATAAAGCAGCAAGAGAAATGAGAGAGAGAATTCAAGGAATTCTTGGTTCTGGCGGAGATGAAATCTGGATTTCTACGTTTCACTCTATGTGTGTAAGAATTTTACGTCGAGATAGTGACAGAATGGGAATTAATCGTAACTTTTCTATTCTTGATACGACAGATCAATTGTCGGTTATTAAAACCATTTTAAAAGAGAAAAACCTCGATCCAAAAAAACATGATCCTAGAAGCTTACTAGGGTCCATTAGTAGTGCCAAAAATGAACTGATTACACCTGAAGAATTTGAAAAACAAGCGGGTAGTCACTATGAACAAATTGTTAGTGATATTTATAAGGATTATCAAAAGAAGCTACGTAAAAACCAGTCACTAGATTTTGATGACCTCATTATGACAACTATTCAATTATTTCAACGTGTACCAGAAGTACTTGAATCGTATCAAAGAAAGTTTCAGTATATTCATGTTGATGAGTATCAAGATACGAATAGAGCCCAATATATGCTTGTAAAGCTATTAGCTGCTCGTTTTCAAAATCTATGTGTTGTCGGTGACTCGGATCAATCGATTTATCGCTGGCGTGGAGCTGACATTGCTAACATCCTTTCATTTGAAAAGGATTATCCTCAAGCAAATGTGATCTTACTAGAACAAAACTATCGTTCTACACAGTTGATCCTACAAGCAGCAAATGAAGTGATCAAACAAAATTCAAACCGTAAAGCAAAAAATCTATGGACAGAGAATCAGCCGGGCTCCAAAATTACCTATTACCGTGCTGAGAGTGAATCGGCAGAAGGCCAGTTCGTTGCAGGAAAGATTAAGCAGTTAGTGGATTCCGGTCAAAGAAAGCTTTCTGACATTGCGATTTTATATCGTACTAATGCTCAATCTCGTATTATTGAGGAAGTTCTGCTGAAGTCGAACTTAAATTATACAATTGTTGGAGGCATTAAGTTCTACGATCGTAAAGAGATTAAAGATTTACTTGCTTACCTTCGATTAATTGCTAATCCAGATGATGACATAAGCCTAGCTCGGGTTATTAATGTGCCAAAACGTGGTGTAGGTTCAACGTCATTTGATAAAATCGCGAATTACGCGATCGACCATGATATATCCATTTTTCAGGCTTTAGATGAAATTGAACAAATTGGTGTGAGTGCAAGAGTGATCAATGCTCTTACAGATTTCCGGGAAATGATCCGTAATCTTGGGAATATGCAGGATTATCTATCAGTAACAGAGCTTGCAGAAGAAATCATTGAGAAGAGCGAATATAGAGAAATGCTGAAGCAGGAAAA
This sequence comes from Metabacillus litoralis, assembly GCF_003667825.1. NCBI lineage: Bacteria > Bacillati > Bacillota > Bacilli > Caryophanales > Bacillaceae > Metabacillus > Metabacillus litoralis. The sequence goes on from NZ_CP033043.1 coordinate 4,494,927, forward strand.
AACGTTAGAGGCACAAAGTCGCTTAGAGAATATTGATGAGTTCTTATCTGTTACCCAAACATTCGAAAAGCAAAATGAAGATAAAAGTCTTGTTGCTTTTTTAACTGATTTAGCACTTGTTTCAGATATTGATAAACTAGATGAAGATGAGCAAGAGCAAAGTGATGCCCTTGTCTTAATGACGCTTCACTCTGCGAAAGGTCTTGAATTCCCTGTTGTGTTTTTAATCGGTCTTGAAGAAGGTGTTTTCCCACATAGTCGTTCCTTAATGGAAGAAGATGAGATGGAAGAGGAGCGCCGTCTTGCCTATGTAGGGATTACAAGAGCGGAGCAGGAGCTTTTCCTTTCTAATGCCCAAATGCGTACGTTATTTGGTAAAACGAATATGAATCCAGAATCCCGTTTTATTAGAGAAATTCCAAGCGAATTAATCGAAAATCTGAATGAACAAGCAAAGAAATCTGTTTCATCCTTCAGTGCAGCTCGTCGTCAAGAACGCCAAGAAAAGCGACCACCGGTATCTCGACCTGTAGTCACACCTTCATCAACAGGAGGAGAAGCTATTTCTTGGGCTGTTGGTGATAAAGCTGAACATAAAAAATGGGGAATTGGTACAGTTGTAAGTGTAAAAGGCTCCGGAGAAGGAAAGGAATTAGATATTGCTTTCCCAAGCCCAGTCGGAATAAAACGACTATTAGCTGCATTTGCACCTATTAATCGGGTTTAATGATATAGAACCTAGAAATCAATTTTCGGTAGAAAGGATTGGATATCTTAATGGATAAACAATCAGCACAAGAGAGAGCTCATGCGCTTCATGAGTTATTAAACACGTATAATTATGAATATTATATACTTGATCAACCAAGCGTTTCAGATGCAGAGTATGATCGGCTTATCCAGGAACTTTCAAAGCTGGAGGAAGAGTACCCAGAACTGAAAACCCCAGATTCACCAACACAGAGGGTCGGCGGTGGTGTGCTTGAGTCTTTTCAAAAGGTTGTGCACAGAACACCGATGCTTAGCCTTGGAAATGCCTTCAATGACCAAGACTTACGTGATTTTGACCGCAGAGTAAGACAAGCTGTTGGTGATGATGTTCAATATGTTGTGGAATTGAAAATTGACGGCTTGGCCGTTTCTCTTCGCTATGAAAATGGGTTATTCATCCAAGGAGCAACACGAGGAGATGGAACAACTGGTGAGGATATAACAGAAAACTTAAAAACAGTTCGATCTATCCCACTAAGACTTAAAACAGATGTTTCTCTTGAGGCTCGTGGAGAAGTATTTATGCCAAAGGCTTCCTTTGAAAGATTAAATGAGCTCCGTCTACAGCTTGAAGAGGAGCCGTTTGCAAATCCAAGGAATGCAGCTGCTGGATCTATCCGGCAGCTTGATCCTAAAATTGCTGCGAAAAGAAATTTGGATATTTTTGTTTATAGTATTGCGGACTTAGGTGGAACGGGTATTGACAGACATAGCGAAGCGTTAGATTTCTTGGAAAAAGAAGGGTTTAAAACAAATAAAGAGCGAAGAAAATGTGAAAGCATTGATGAAGTTATCACTCTAATTGAAAACCTTCAAGAAAAAAGAGCATCTTTACCTTATGATATTGATGGTATTGTGATAAAGGTAGACTCTCTAGCACAGCAAGATGAATTAGGATTCACAGCAAAAAGTCCTCGTTGGGCTGTTGCTTATAAGTTTCCAGCTGAAGAGGTAACAACGAAGCTATTAGATATTGAGTTAAGTGTAGGAAGAACAGGTGTGATTACACCAACGGCGATTTTAGAGCCGGTTCGAGTAGCGGGAACAACGGTTCAACGTGCTTCTCTTCATAATGAGGATTTGATTAGGGAAAAAGATATCAAAATTGGTGATACAGTTGTTGTGAAAAAAGCAGGTGATATTATTCCTGAGGTTGTTAATGTGTTAGTAGAACAACGTACAGGTGAAGAACAAACTTTTACTATGCCGACAAATTGTCCTGCCTGCGACAGTGAGCTTGTTCGAATTGAAGGAGAAGTTGCGCTACGTTGTATTAATCCGCAATGTCCTGCTCAGATTCAAGAAGGATTGATTCATTTTGTTTCTAGAAATGCGATGAATATTGATGGCCTTGGAGAACGAGTTGTTGCTCAATTGTTTCAAGAGGGATTAATTAAAGATGTTGCTGATTTATACCGACTAACGAGAGATCAATTACTTCAGCTCGAAAGAATGGGTGAAAAATCAACAGATAACCTATTAAATGCAATTGAGCAATCGAAGGACAACTCTCTTGAGCGACTGCTTTTTGGATTAGGAATTCGTCATGTAGGAGCGAAGGCAGCTAAAACGTTAGCACAGCAATATGAGACGATTGAAAATCTTCAACAAACGACTTTGGAAGAACTAGTTGCCATAAATGAAATTGGGGAAAAAATGGCAGATGCCATTACGACATATTTCCAAAATCCTGATGTGCAACATCTTATTAGTGAGCTTCAGTCATTAGGTGTTAATACAGCCTATAAAGGACCGAGGCTAGTTAAGCCCGAGGATAGTGACTCATACTTTGCAGGAAAAACAATTGTTCTAACAGGGAAGCTAGAGCAATTATCAAGAAATGAAGCGAAAGAAAGAATTGAAGCCTTAGGTGGTAAAGTTACAGGAAGTGTTAGTAAAAGCACAGATCTTGTCATTGCAGGTGAAGCAGCAGGCAGCAAGCTAAAGAAAGCGGAAGATTTAAAGATAGAAGTATGGGATGAAAACAGACTAGTAGAAGAATTAGATAACGAGAGTCAGTCATCATAACAAACAGTCCTAGCGAAATGTATAAAATAAGAGGTGTGGACTTAAATTGAAAAAGAAACTATTTATGGTGTTAACAAGCATGTTTCTATTAACTGCCTGTGCACCTAACTTTGGAGAGCAAGAGGAAATCGTGCAGGAAACAGAGGATGAATCAAAGGAAACAGCGATTATCCCCAAATATAATATTTCAGATTCTTACTACAAAATGATACTACCTTTCAAGGCAGGGGAAGCGAGAGGACTTGTTTCACAGCAGTTAAACACACGCTTAGATATTGATGAATTTGAAACGGGATTAATGAGAGTGGCGCAGGATACATTCCCAACTGAAAAGGAATATTTATATCAAGAGGGACAGTATTTAAAAGGTGATGTAATAAACAGCTGGTTAAAAAGAAAGCTAACCGGAAAAGCACTAGAAGAAGCACAAGCTGCAGCCAAAGAAGATGAAAAAGAATATGTAGAGCTTGGCTTGAACCCAGCACTTCCTGAGGGAAATGACAATCTGGAACAAAAAAATAAAGAAAACCCAATCTATTTAGCTCATATGCTTGAGCATAACTACTTAATTCGTAATGACGATACAGTGGAATTAGGTGGTGTTGTGATCGGTTTAGCGATGAATTCTGTTTACTATTTTAAACAAGAAGACGGATATGCTAGGGAGCATAAAATAAGTAGGGAAGAAATTTTATCCAAAGGAAACGAAATAGCGCAGGAAGTTATTAATCGAGTGAGAAAAACAAAAGGATTAGAAAATGTTCCAATTGTGTTTGCTTTATATGAACAAGAGGAAAAATCCTCGATTGTACCTGGTAACTTTATTGCGAAAAACGTCGTAAAACAAGGCAGTAATTCTTTAGGGAAATGGGAAGAAATTGATGAAGAATATTACTTTTTCCCATCAACAGAAGGAACGAAAGCTTACCGTGATGATGCACAAATGTTTAATCGATTTAAACAGGATATTGAAGAGTTTTTCCCTAATTACACTGGGGTAATCGGAAAAGCTTTCTATAAAAATGGTGAATTAAACTATCTGGATATTGAAATTCCAATGCAATTCTATGGAAAAGCTGAGGTTGTCGCTTTTACTCAATTTGTTACAGGCAAGGTCATGGATTACTTCCCAGACTACATTTCTCTTGAAGTGAATATTATGTCTAACTCTGGACAAGAAGCTCTTGTTCTAAAGGAACCAAATCAAGAAATACCAACAGTTCATATATATAAATAAAAAAACAAGCTAAGATTCGTTCTTAGCTTGTTTTTTTCTGCTCAACATTAGATTTGAGGTATTAATCATTTCTATATATTTAGCTGCATACGAATGAAGCATGAATGGTTAAAGACATGGAAATGTTTTTAACTATTCTTTTTTGGTCTAAACCTTTCAATTAAATTTTCGGGGAGGCGAAGGAATATGGTAGTACCTTACAAGCACGAACCGTTTACTGATTTTTCTGTGGAAGGAAATAAACAGGCACTAGAGGATGGCCTTCATGTTGTTCAATCTTATTTGAATAATGATTATGATTTAGTGATTGGTGGAAAGCGCTATTCTACAAAAGATAAGATCGTTTCCGTGAATCCAGCCAATAAGCAGGAAGTGATAGGCACGGTCTCAAAGGCAACGAGGGAACATGCAGAGAAAGCGATGCAAATTGCAGATCAAACATTTAACACATGGCGTAAAACAAAGCCTGAAATGAGAGCGGATATTTTATTTCGTGCAGCAGCTATTGTTCGCAGACGAAAGCATGAGTTTTCTGCATTATTAATAAAAGAAGTAGGAAAACCATGGAATGAAGCTGATGCTGATACAGCTGAAGCCATTGATTTTATGGAATATTACGGACGGCAAATGCTAGATTTAAAAGATGGTATTTCTGTAGAAAGTCGCCCAATTGAATACAACCGTTTTAATTACATACCACTTGGTGTTGGTATCGTGATTTCTCCATGGAATTTTGCCTTTGCTATTATGGCAGGAATGACAGCAGCAGCTCTTGTTTCTGGTAACACAGTATTGTTGAAGCCTGCAAGTACAACACCTGTTGTTGCGGCAAAGTTTATTGAGGTGCTAGAGGAAGCTGGCTTACCCGCTGGTGTTGTTAACTACGTACCTGGAAGTGGTTCAGAGGTTGGTGACTATTTAGTCGATCATCCTCGTACTAGATTCATTAGCTTTACAGGCTCTAGAGATGTAGGTGTGAGAATTTATGAACGAGCGGCCAAAGTACATGAGGGGCAAAAATGGCTCAAGCGTGTGATCGCCGAAATGGGTGGTAAAGATACAATCGTTGTTGATCAGTCAGCTGATTTAGAATTGGCTGCACAATCCATTGTGGCATCTGCATTTGGCTTTTCCGGACAAAAATGTTCTGCATGTTCTCGGGCAGTCATCCTTGAAGATGTATACCAACCTGTATTAGATAGGGTGATTGAACTCACTAAAAATCTATCAGTAGGGGAAACAAAAGATCGTTCTGTGTATATGGGGCCTGTTATTGATCAAGCAGCCTACGATAAGATTATGAGTTATATAGATATTGGTAAAGAAGAAGGACGTTTAGTAGCCGGGGGAAAAGGTGATGACTCAAAGGGCTATTTCATTGAGCCAACAGTATTTGCCGACGTAGATGAAAATGCGCGACTTATGAAGGAGGAAATCTTTGGCCCTGTTGTTGCTTTCTGTAAGGCTAAGGATTTTGATCATGCCCTTGAAATTGCTAATAACACTGATTATGGTCTAACAGGTGCAGTGTTAACAAATAATCGAGAGCATATTGAAAAGGCACGAGAAGATTTTCATGTTGGAAATCTTTATTTTAACCGTGGCTGTACAGGAGCCATTGTTGGTTATCAACCGTTTGGTGGATTTAATATGTCTGGTACAGATTCTAAAGCAGGTGGACCAGATTATTTACTTCTTCATATGCAAGCAAAAACAACATCTGAATTGTTATAAAAACAAAGGGGCTGTCCAATTCTACTGGACGCCCCTTGTTATTGTCTATATTATTATCCATTCCAATAAAGTCGTTCTTCTCGGTTCTCTTGTTGAGGATAGGGCTCATATTCCTCAGTCTCATCTTTTTCCTCTTTTAACTGTGGTTGTACTTGTTTGTTGGTCGTTCTTGTTTCTTCTATAGGGGCTAATCTTTGTGTTGAAACAGCTCTAATAAGTTCAGAGGTAAGCTCACTACGCTTTTGATACTCAATAATAAACGCAGCAAGGGCAATGATTATTCCGCCACCTACTAAACAAGTTAAGTATGGTCCAAGGGAGCCAATCAATTGTAACAGCATAAATTGAACAGAGCCGCCGTACATCTCTCTTTCTTCCTCTACAGCTTTAAATGCCATGGATACATGATTTATGATGCCGCCTGCTCCAAGCAGGATTAATAACCCACCAAAGCCAATTAAAAATTTTTTCAATGATATCACTCCTGACGGAAATTATCCTTGTCCAATTTTATCACGAATGGAGAGTTTCCTCCAGAAATTCAAAAAAGCCCCATTTAAAGAAAAGGAAAAAACGAAAAAATTTCTTTTATAAATCTAACTAAATTAGAAATGGGATAGACAATTCTCATCAAAAACCATGTGCAAAACCTCGAGTTTTGCGAACTTAATTTTATGAATTTTTATGAATAGATATAATCTATAGTAGGATATTTTGCCTATTTGATACGTTTTTGTGAATATTTATTCATTTTCCATTTTTGTTACAATCGGAAAATTTGTTCGGTTTGTCAAACTATGTTACGATATTATACGAGTTTTGCGTTTGGTTGTCCTTTTAAACTATTTTATTCATTCATCATGAAATTGCATAAGCCTGCATAAGGATTTGGTGATAGCTCATTTAGGAGGTGAAGCATTCATGGAACATGCATTATCTGGAGCAACGTGGTTTTGGTTATTTGTCCCAATGTTAGCATTAGTGGCACTATCAATCATTACAAACTTTACTGAAAGGGAGTGAGGAATTAGTGGAAACAGGTGTTTTAGTAACATTTATCATTTATTTAGTTGGTATGTTAGGAATCGGGATCGCTGCGTACAAAATGACTAGTGATCTATCAGACTATGTTTTAGGTGGGAGACGACTTGGACCTGGTGTTGCTGCACTTAGTGCCGGTGCATCGGATATGAGTAGTTGGTTACTACTAGGTTTACCTGGTGCAGTGTATGCATCTGGTGGTATGAACCAAATTTGGATTGCAGTAGGTTTAGCAATTGGTGCGTATTTAAACTGGCAATTCGTTGCGAAACGTCTTCGTTCGTATACAGAAGTTGCAAATGACTCAATTACGATTCCAGATTTCTTTGAAAATCGTTTTAAAGATGGCTCTAAGCTATTACGTGTTATCTCTGCATTAGTTATTTTGTTATTCTTTACGTTCTATACTTCATCAGGCATGGTTGGGGGAGCGAAGTTGTTTGAAGCTTCATTCGGCCTATCTTATACACAAGCACTTTGGATTGGTGCAATTGTTATCATTTCTTACACATTCCTTGGAGGTTTCTTAGCAGTAAGCTGGACTGATTTTATTCAAGGAATTCTAATGTTCTTAGCATTAATTATTGTTCCAATTGTTGCAGTTAACAAACTAGGTGGCTGGGGTGAAACAGTAAACTCAGTTGGTGAAATTGATCCAATTTATCTTGATGCATTTTCTGGTATGTCAGCATTAGCGATTATTTCTTTACTTGCATGGGGATTAGGATACTTTGGTCAGCCTCATATCTTAACTCGTTTTATGGCATTACGTTCTAAAAAAGATGTACCAAAAGCACGTATGATCGGTACAGTTTGGATGGTATTTGCTTTATTCGGAGCGATCTTCACAGGATTTGCTGGTATTGCTTACTTTGCAGATGCACCAATTGCAGATGGAGAGCAAGTATTTATCATGTTCACACAAGTTCTATTTGATCCGTGGGTATCTGGTATTCTATTAGCTGCGATCTTAGCTGCTATTATGAGTACAATTGATTCTCAGCTATTAGTATCATCAAGTGCTGTAGCAGAGGATTTCTATAAAGCTATTTTAAGAAAAGAAGCTTCTGAAAAAGAACTAGTATGGGTTGGTCGTATCTCAGTTGCGGCTATTGCATTGATTGCTATTTTACTAGCTTCAAATCCAGACAGCTCTGTATTAGATTTAGTAAGTTATGCTTGGGCAGGATTTGGCGCTGCATTTGGTCCTGTAATCATTCTCTCCCTTTTCTGGAAACGAATGAATCGTTGGGGAGCATTGGCTGGAATGATCGTAGGAGCAGTTACAGTTGTGGTATGGAAACAATTAACGACTTCAGGGGCTATTCCATTTAGCCTTTACGAAATCGTACCAGGTTTCATCTTAGCATGGATCGCTGTCCTAATTGTCAGCCTAGCGACAGGAGCTCCTTCTAAAGAAATCGAAGAAGAGTTCGAACAAGCAAAAGCATAAATCTTTTAAAAAAGTAGGGGCCTCAGTCAGGCTCCTACTTTTTTCTTTAGGGGCAATTTTCTCATTTTTTCATAGGATATAGTAATGATGATTTGAGGAGGGTGTGCCGTGAGGAATAATGATCCAATGAGGATGATGAATGAGTTTTTTCAAAGTCGTCCAAAGCGTACACTTTTAGATTCCATTGATGATGCGTTTCGTAAAACAGCATCAAAAGCAGGCTTTTCAGTTGATGTAAAAGAAACATCTGAACACTTCAACATTCTTGCTGAATTGCCTGGTGTGCCTAAGGAAGATATTAATGTAGAAATTCGGGGTGACGATGTTGTGATTGAAGTAAAAGAACAAGGTCACCAAGACAGGAGCATCGGTGGAGTTCAAAGTGTATCATTGCCCCATTATGTATTGAGACGAAATATGAAGGCTAGTTATAAACATGGCTTGCTGAAAATTCAGCTAGATAAAAAGAAGCCGAAGAAGATTGAGATTGAATAATATTTGAGCCGCTGGCGTGGTGCTAGCGGTTTGTTTGTGCCGAATTTTGTCGAAAATCTAATATAATAAGGAATTTAGCAAATAAAAGTACTCAACTAGCAAATAAAACTCTCAAAATGGCAAATAAATCGTTAAAAACAGCAAATAAATTTTAGAAATTGGCAAATAAATGAAAGGGGAGACAACTTTGCCTCAACTGTGGTTGCTTTTCACTACAATTGTTGATTAACTATATGTTCATTTGGTATCATCAGAGTATTGTGATTGTACGATTTTGTGGAGGTGAGAGGAAAGATGTCTAGAATTTCGACAGATCAAGTAAAACACGTTGCAAATTTAGCTCGTTTAGCCATTACTGAAGATGATGCAGAGCTTTTTGCCAAGCAATTAGATGCCATTATTACGTTTGCTGAGCAGTTAAACGAAGTAGATACAGAAAATGTGAAACCAACATCACATGTGTTAGACATGAAAAATGTGATGAGAGAAGATGTTCCGAAAAAAGGTTTAGACAATGAAGAAGTTGTTAAAAATGCGCCAGATCATGAAGATGGATATATTCGTGTACCATCTATCTTAGAATAAGGGAGGGACAAGCATGGCACTTTTTGATCACAAAATATCAGAATTAAAAGAACTTTTACATAAAAAAGAAATCACTGTTTCTGATTTAGTTGACGAATCTTATAAACGAATTCAAGAAGTTGACGATAAAGTTGGTGCGTTTCTTGCGTTAAATGAAGATCAAGCACGTACATATGCAAAAGAATTAGATGAAGCATTAAATAGCCGAAATGAGTTCGGGTTATTATTTGGTATGCCAATTGGTGTAAAAGATAATATCGTTACGAAAGGCCTACGCACAACCTGTGCAAGTAAAATCTTAGAAAACTTTGATCCTATTTATGATGCAACAGTTGTAAAGCATCTTCAAAATGCAGAGGCTGTTACAATTGGAAAATTAAATATGGACGAGTTTGCAATGGGCTCTTCAACAGAAAACTCTAGCATAAAGACAACACGTAATCCATGGAATCTTGAAACTGTTCCAGGTGGATCAAGCGGTGGTTCTGCGGCGGCGGTTGCAGCAGGAGAGGTACCGTTCTCATTAGGATCTGATACAGGTGGTTCCATTCGTCAACCTGCAGCATTTTGTGGAGTTGTTGGCTTAAAGCCTACATATGGACGTGTGTCTCGTTTTGGTTTAGTAGCATTTGCGTCATCACTAGATCAAATTGGACCTGTAACACGTTCTGTTGAAGACAACGCATTTCTTTTACAAGCCATTTCTGGAGTTGATGAAATGGATTCAACATCAGCAAATGTAGAAGTACCAGATTTCCTTTCATCTTTAACAGGTGATGTAAAAGGCTTAAAAATCGCTGTGCCGAAAGAATACCTAGGCGAAGGTGTTACCGAAGAAGTAAAGCAATCTGTTCTTGATGCTCTAAAAGTATTAGAGGGACTTGGTGCAACATGGGAAGAGGTATCGTTACCACATTCAAAATATGCACTGGCGACTTATTACTTATTATCTTCATCAGAAGCATCTGCCAACTTAGCTCGTTTTGATGGTGTTCGTTATGGCCATCGTTCAGATAATGCAGAGAACTTAATTGAATTATACAAGCAAAGCCGTGCAGAAGGCTTCGGTAATGAAGTAAAGCGTCGTATTATGCTTGGAACATATGCATTAAGCTCTGGATACTATGATGCTTATTATAAAAAGGCACAAAAAGTCCGTACATTAATTAAAAAAGATTTTGAAGATGTGTTTGAAAAATATGATGTGATTATCGGACCTACTACTCCAACACCTGCGTTTAAAATTGGTGAAAACGTCAAAGATCCAATGACAATGTATGCAAACGATATTTTAACGATTCCTGTTAACTTAGCAGGTGTGCCGGGAATCTCTGTTCCTTGTGGATTATCAAATGGATTACCACTAGGATTACAAATTATCGGAAGGCATTTTGATGAAAGCACAGTTTACCGCGTTGCACATGCGTTTGAGCAAGCAACAGATCATCATAAAGCAAAACCTGAATTGTAAGGGGTGAGAAAATAATGGAATATGAAACGGTCATAGGACTTGAAGTTCACGTTGAGTTAAAAACAGATTCTAAAATCTTTTCAAGTGCACCTAACCACTTTGGTGCAGAACCAAATACAAACACAACAGTTGTCGAGCTAGGATACCCTGGTGTTTTACCTGTTTTAAATAAAAAAGTAGTTGATTTCGCAATGAAGGCTTGTATGGCTTTAAATTGTGAGGTTGCGACTGAAACAAAATTTGATCGTAAAAACTACTTTTATCCAGATAACCCAAAAGCTTATCAAATCTCTCAATTTGATAAACCGATCGGTGAAAACGGCTGGATTGATATTGAAGTAAACGGTGAAACGAAGCGTATCGGGATTACTCGTATCCATATGGAAGAAGATGCGGGTAAATTGATTCATTCAAATGATGGTTACTCTTTAGTTGATTTGAACCGTCAAGGCACACCTCTAATTGAGATCGTATCTGAGCCAGATATCCGTACACCAGAGGAAGCATATGCTTATTTAGAAAAGCTCAAAGCAATCATCCAGTATACTGAGGTTTCTGATTGTAAAATGGAGGAAGGCTCACTTCGTTGTGATGCAAACATTTCCTTGCGTCCTGTTGGTCAAGAAGAATTCGGAACAAAAACGGAGCTTAAGAACCTAAACTCCTTTGCGTTCGTTCAAAAAGGATTAGAATATGAAGAAAAGCGTCAAGAGAAGGTCCTTCGTTCAGGTGGTGTGATTGAACAAGAAACACGCCGTTATGATGAAGCAACAAAGAAAACAATCTTAATGCGTGTAAAAGAAGGTTCTGATGATTACCGTTACTTCCCGGAACCAGATCTTGTTGAGCTCTACATCGATGATGAGTGGAAGGAAAGAATTCGTGCTTCCATTCCTGAGCTTCCAGATGCACGTCGTAAACGTTATATTGATGACCTAGGATTGCCTGAATATGATGCTCAAGTATTAACGATGACAAAAGAAATGTCCGATTTCTTTGAAGCAACATTAGCCGTTGGTGCTGAAGCAAAACAAGCTTCAAACTGGGTAATGGGTGAAGTATCTGCTTATCTAAATGCTGAAGGAAAAGAGCTAAACGATGTAGCTCTTACACCAGAAGGTTTAGCTGGGATGATTAAACTCATTGAAAATGGAACCATTTCTTCAAAAATTGCGAAACAAGTTTTCAAAGAGCTAATCGAAAACGGTGGAGATCCGGAGCAGATTGTAAAAGATAAAGGCTTAGTACAAATTTCTGATGATGAAACTCTACGTAAATTTGTAAACGAAGCAATCGATGCCAATCCACAATCTGTTGATGACTTCAAAAACGGTAAACAAAAAGCAATTGGCTTCTTAGTTGGACAAATTATGAAAGCAACTAAAGGTCAAGCAAACCCACCAATGGTAAACAAACTGTTAATGGAAGAAATTCAAAAAAGATAAGAAAGAAGAGAGATCTACAACAAAGTAGATCTCTCTTTTAATTGGAATCATCATGAAATAAGTGGTGAAGAAGTCTTTCTTTATTCGTGAAAAATTGCTTCATTATTGAATAATGGTGTGTGTTTTCAAGTGTTGTCTCATGGATTCCTTCTTCCGTTAATTCAAGAATTTTTGCGGAAGGATAGGCCATAATCAACGGTGAATGAGTAGCAATAATAAATTGAGATTGATCTTTGACGAGCTCATCAATTCGTGTGATCATAGATAGCTGACGCAGTGGGGAAAGAGCTGCTTCTGGTTCATCCAATAAATAAATGCCTTGTCCGCGAAATCGATTCATAAAGGTAGCGAAAAAGGATTCGCCATGTGATTGCTCGTGAAGGGATACACCACCAAAGGAATCAATAATATGAGGGCCACGACCTTCTCTATCCATTTCTTCAATACTTGAAGCAACGTTATAAAAGCTTTCAGCACGAAGGAAGAAGCTATCTTTAGGTTTAACAGTCCCTTTAATTAGCTTAAGGTAGTGATCTAGTTCAGAGTGAGAATCATAGGTAGAAAAGTTAAAGTTAAGCGAACCACCCTCAGCATTAAACCCAATTGCAAGGGCAATAGCTTCTAATAGAGTAGATTTACCCATTCCATTTTCTCCAACTAAAAAGGTAACATGAGGATGAAGCTCTAACTCATCAAGAGATTTTACACTAGGAAGGTTGAATGGATACTTTCTAAATGAAGGAACTTCCTCTCTTTTTAATTGAATCCGGCGTATATATTGATCATTTAATCCATCCATAAATTTCCCTTCTTTCCGGCTTTAATTGCTTTATATTGTAACAAGTTTACAATGATTTAGCATGAAAAACTTTACTTTTTATATAAAACATGGTGATAATGGTAGTTGGGTTATCATGTTTCGATAGCATAGAAATGGGAGACAATGATAACAGAACATAATCATAAATGAATTTAACTTATATAAATATCGATACATTTCTTTGAAAATAGGATGATGTGTGAATGAAAAGAGCAAGAATTATTTATAACCCTACCTCAGGGAGAGAGCTGTTTAAAAAACATTTGCCAGAGGTGCTACAAAAATTTGAACAAGCTGGCTATGAAACCTCTTGTCATGCAACAACAGGTGAAGGTGACGCGATACAAGCAGCAAAGGCAGCGACTGAACGTGGCTTTGACTTAATTGTTGCAGCAGGTGGAGATGGGACAATCAACGAGGTTGTGAATGGGATCGCTGAATTAGATAATCGCCCACAGCTTGCAGTTATTCCGGTAGGAACAACTAATGACTTTGCAAGAGCAATTGGTATTCCATTAAATAATGTGATTGCAGCAGTAGATGTTATCTTAGAGGGTGCGCCTAAGAAGATTGATATCGGAAAGGTCAATGACCATTACTTTATCAATATTGCCGGTGGAGGTCGTCTTACTGAGTTAACATACGAGGTGCCTAGTAAGCTGAAAACAATGGTTGGACAGCTGGCTTATTATTTAAAAGGAATGGAAATGTTACCATCCATACGCCCTGCTGAGGTAGAAATTGAATATGATGGTAAGCTTTTTCAAGGTGAAATCATGTTATTTCTTGTTTCACTAACGAACTCAGTCGGTGGCTTTGAAAAGCTTGCACCTGATTCAAAATTAGATGACGGGATGTTTGACCTTCTTATTTTGAAAAAGGCAAATCTAGCAGAGTTCATCCGTATTGCAAGCCTAGCTCTAAGAGGCGACCATATAAACGATGAACATATTATCTACACAAAGGCAAATCGAGTAAAAGTAATAAACAAAGATAAAATGCAATTGAATTTAGATGGTGAATACGGTGGCATGCTACCGGGCGAATTCGTCAACATGTATCAGCATATTGACGTGATCATGTCAGCTGAAAAAGTAAGACAAATGGAAGAATAGAAACTTGGCAGAACATAATAGCCAAGTTTTTTTTATTGAAATTGTTATGGTAAAATGAATGAAATAATTTGTACGAAAAGGAAGAACAACATGGCGAAAATTCAAGCACCTGTTATGAAAAATGAATATTACGATGTGACCTTTGAGGACTTAACGCATGAAGGTGCGGGTGTCGCAAAGGTAGAAGGCTTTCCGATCTTTGTTGAAAATGCACTGCCGGATGAACGAGCAAAAATAAAGGTAATCAAAGTAAACAAAGGCTTCGCGTTCGGACGACTAATTGAGCTCCATGAACAAAGTAAAAACCGAATTGATGCACCTTGCCCAATCTATTCTCAATGCGGAGGCTGCCAGCTACAGCATCTTAGCTATGAAGGACAGCTTGATTTTAAACGAAAACAAGTGGAGCAGGTCCTTGCTAGAATAGGCAAACTAGATTTAAACCAAGTAACTGTACATCCGACTTTAGGAATGGAGAATCCTTGGAATTACCGAAACAAAGCTCAGGTTCCAGTAGGTGAACGTGAGGGCGGTCTAGTAGCTGGCTTTTATCAAAAAAGAAGCCATGACATCATTGATATGGAAAGATGTCTCATTCAGCAAGCTGAGAACGATGACGTTGTTCAAGCGGTGAAAACCATTTGTGAAAAACATGGCATTCGTGCTTATAACGAAGAAAAGCATAAAGGCTGGCTTCGTCATATTATGGTTCGGTATGGACTTGTGACAAAGGAAATCATGGTTGTATTTGTAACAAGAACGGCTGACTTTCCACATAAAAATGAGGTTATCACTGAAATAACAAATCAACTACCGCAAGTGAAGTCAGTTGTGCAAAATATTAATAACAAAAAAACAAATGTTATCTTTGGCGATGAAACAAATGTGCTTTGGGGAGAAGAGTATATTTACGACAAAATTGGCGACGTAAAATTTGCCATATCTGCACGCTCTTTTTATCAAGTAAACCCAGAGCAAACAAAGGTGCTATATGAAAAAGCATTAGAATACGCTGAATTAACAGGTGAAGAATCTGTAATCGATGCTTACTGCGGAATTGGGACGATTTCTTTGTTTCTTGCCCAAAAAGCCAAGAGAGTTTTTGGTGTGGAAATAGTTCCAGAAGCAATAGAAGATGCTAAGCGAAATGCAGAGCTAAACGGCATTTCTAATGCAGAGTTTGCAGTTGGTGAAGCAGAAGTTGTTATTCCTGAATGGTACAAGCAAGGCAATCAGGCAAACGTGATTGTCGTGGATCCTCCGCGTAAGGGCTGTGATGAAGCATTGTTGAAAACAATCTTGGATATGAAACCAAAGAAGGTTGTTTATGTTTCATGTAATCCTGGAACGCTTGCGAGGGATTTGCAGGTGTTGGAGTTAGGTGGATATAAGACGGTTGAAGTGCAGCCGGTGGATATGTTTCCGCATACGACGCATGTTGAGGTAGTATCGCAGATGATTTTAAAAGAAGAAGCAGGTTCCCGGTAAGGGAAAAACCTGCTTCTATTCTCAAATGTTGGGGCGGCAAATCAGTAATGAATCACCGGAGTGCAGTCTTCTTTTAAATCAATTCGATTGATTAGGTATGTAAAATTTCCGATGTTGCCAGACCCCTAGTTAATAAAACTTCTTATTCTCAAAATTGGATTTAAGCTGGTAACATAACTCAGTCCTGTTTCGTACCCCTAATTTAGTATAAATATTTTGGAGATGACGTTTTACAGTATTTGTACTAATGAACAATGTTTCTGCTATCTTATAATTGGTGTAACCTTTCATAAGTAAATCTGAAATCTCTACCTCTCTTAATGTTAATAGTCCTAACATTTTGGATTTTTTCTCCAAGGACTGTTCGGACGGAATGAGGAAAATAACAAATTGCTTACTGCGCTCCATCCGGTAAATTTTAATAAAGATATTAGGTAGTTTCGGAAGCTCCGCAGTGAAGTTGTCTGTCAAATCTGGAACATAATCAAGAGTATGCTGGACAAACTCTTGAATAGTATACTTATGGCTACTATTATAATCATTACAAATATCCTCTGCTTGCTTATTGTAGTAACAAATATGATTGAAATCATCCATAATGATTATTCCAAGACGAAGGAGATTTGCATATTCTTTAATTGCGTGAAAATGAAGCTCACTCTCTTCAAGTCTATTAGAAGTTGCAAATAGTTTCGATATATATTTAGATAAAAATAGCATCCTGGTTTTGTCCAACGTTGTAAATTGTTCTTCCTCGATCGACCTCAGAAAACTAATTATTCCCGTTAGGCGTTGCCCGTCGTTTAAGCAAATTAAAATGATGTCTTTATTTTTATTCTTTCTAAGAAAATGATAATATTCTGTTTGTTTATATTCTTTATCAGGAAGAATATCACTATAGCATATAACATTGTTCTTAATAAATGAATCTTGATATTTAAGGATTGGATCGCGTAATCTGTATCGCTCTGTATATTCTTTCATTTCTTCATTTCCAATATTAAATAAAATTGGATTAGTAGAATTAATTCCTGTTTCAGTTATACGCCAAAAAACACTTTTTTGATAGCCGAAAAGTTGATTGAAGGAAGTGAGCACTTGTTCTCGAAAGTCTTTTTGTGGGTTCATTATTTCTTCAATAAATTGAAACCTTTTTTCATTTTCAGAAAGTACTTTCCTGCTTAACATTCCTTGGATACATCCCCTTCCATTAATATCATGTAATAAATGTTATCGTTAAAGAGAAGAAAAATCCACACATTTTTCTGAATAATGCAAATATTAAACGAAAAAGTATTTAAAATATTACCCTTTTGGGTGATATCCTTAATTGTCTAAGTGATGCAATAATTACTTTGTAAGCGTTTTCTATAAAGTGGTTATAATCCTTACCAATTAATTTTACTAAAGGAGTGTACTGTAAATGTATCCAAAAAAAGAAGAAAAACTCAATACTATACCAGCAAAAAATAGACAAGATGCTCTTTGGAGCTGGTCAGCAAGTGACATGGCTTACGGAATTCGCACCGGATTGTTTTCTTCACGCGAAACAGTTAAAAGCTGTCTGGAACGCATTAATCAAGTCAACCCAAAAATTAATGCTATTGTCGAAGTCCTTGCTGATGAAGCACTTAGGGAGGCTGATGCCGCTGATCATGCTGTTTTGCGCGGTGAAAAAATCGGACCTCTCCATGGTGTGCCAATTGTCAGTAAGATTAATACGGATCATGCGGGCCACGCTACAACAGACGGGGTAGTTGCTTATAAAGGGCATATTGCTTCACAAGACAGCCCTCCAATAGCTAATTTACGGAAAGCGGGGGGGATTTTTGTTGGCAGAACGAACGTACCCTCATTTAGTTTAAGGTGGTTTTCGAATAATGATTTACATGGATGTACGTTAAACCCGTGGGATTCTACAAGAACTCCAGGAGGCTCTAGCGGAGGCTCTAGCTCTGCTGTAGCAAGTGGGATGGTACCTATTGCACATGGCAATGATATCGCTGGGTCGATCCGTTACCCTGCATATGCATGTGGAGTAACGGGTATAAGACCTACTGTTGGACGCGTCCCTGGCTCAGGTCCTATAAACGTGGACTCATCACTGGCTGTTCAGATGATGGGTGTACAAGGACCACTGGCTCGCAAGGTAAAGGATTTAAGAATAGCTCTTGAAGCCATGTCAGCTCCTGACACTCGTGATCCTATATATGCACAAGTACCTCTGATCGGTGAACCTCTCAAAGGGCCTGTTCGAGTAGGGTTATTACGTGATGTAGGAGTTGCTAAACCAGATCCACTCGTAAACCAAGAACTAGATGCAGCAGCATCGTATTTAAAAGATGCCGGTTATATTGTGGAAGAAGTAGAACTTCCATTATTCTATGAAGCATATAAACTATGGTTTTTAATTCTCTTAGAGGATTTACGTGGAATTTTACCAATGATTGGAGAATTTGGGGACAAAGCAGCTAATGTGAATTTAGAGTATGTCTATAAAGTTTCTGAAGAATTATGGGGTAAACCTAGTCTTGAAAAATACAAACAAGGATATGCTCGTCGAGGTACACTTATTGCCCAGTTGCAGCAGTTCTTAGAAGAATATCCACTCATTCTTTTCCCTAGTTCAACGGAGCAAGCATTTCTCCAAGATGAAGATATAGAAAGTGTTTCTGCGAGTAAACGCTTATTAAATGCCCAGTGGCCAATGGTGTCTGTTCCTGTATTAGGATTCCCAGCTATTTCAGTACCTACCTCTGTAACAAGTGGATTACCGAATGGTGTCCAACTTTTAGGGAGACGTTTTCGTGAAGATACTTTATTTGATGCTGCGGAGATAATAGAAGCACGGTCAAACATGGCAACTCCGATTGACCCTAAATTTTAACAAAAGCAAATGTGTATTTTTAAAATAAGTTAGCTAGAAAAGAAAGGAAGGTAGAGGATGAAAAATCAACTGTCAAATTCATCACGTCTCTATGAGTATCGACTAGTCATTCTTATCTTTTTTGCATGGGGTTTCTTATTTTTAGATAGATCAGCATTGTCCTATATAATCCCTGCTATGGTGGGAGATTTGGAATTAACAACTGGGCAAGTTGGACAAATCAATATGTGGCAAACAATCGGATTTGCTATTTCAGGGCCTATAATTGGTATGATTTCTGACAAAACTGGAAAAAGAAAGCCATTATTAATTGCAGCTATCCTGGCAACCGCTGTATTTTCTGCATTATCAGGGCTTGCAAACTCGTATCATTCTCTGTTAATCATACGATTCTTGGTCGGTGTATGTGAAGGACCAATTTATCCGTTGGCTATGTTAATGATCGCTTCTGCATCTTCCCCGGGACGCTTTGGACGAAATGCAGGCATCGTCAATGCGGGAGTCGCTGTTATCGCTGTTGCTCTTGGTCCAATTCTTGTGACTCAGACTATTTCTATGCTTAATTGGCATTGGGCGTTTGTCATCATAAGTATTCCTAGTTTAATTTTAGGATTACTAGTATATCTGTTTACTAATGAAATAAGTCCTGACAAAATCCACCAAACTGAGCAAAAGCAAAAAACAAGTTTTACCGACATTTTCAAATATAGAAATATGTTCTCTGCATGCTTATTGCAATTTTTGGTATGGGAGGTATTTGGATTTTCTATTCATATGTACCACTATTTTTGACTTCGGTAGGGCAGATGTCTATTGAAAGAATGGGAATGATAATGT
Organism: Metabacillus litoralis; assembly: GCF_003667825.1. NCBI lineage: Bacteria > Bacillati > Bacillota > Bacilli > Caryophanales > Bacillaceae > Metabacillus > Metabacillus litoralis. The sequence continues at coordinate 4,514,334 of NZ_CP033043.1, forward strand.
CTGCAATGGGGCTTTTGGGAATCCTTACAACGATTGGTATACCAATGTTTTCAGATTATTTTGGTAGAAAAAAGACATTGATTATTTTCGCCCTTTTAGGAGTATTAGCTCCACTTGGTTTATACTTTTTCCCGGTCAGTACTTTCGGGATTATCCTCTTAATGTTATTCGGTGGAATGTTGGGAACTCTAACGCCTATTTTTTTTAATGTCATTCCTCAAGAAACGGTACCACCACATCTAACTGCAACTTCAGTCGCTATTATTATTGGAGTGGGCGAAATCTTTGGTTCCTTTATTGTAGGGGGTTCAGGTGCTTTAGCTGACGTCCATGGTTTCTCTTTCGTCATGATTGTATCCGCGATAGCGACTTTCCTCGTAGCTATCATAAGTTTTGGACTTATTGAGACTAATCAAAGAGTCAAGAAATCCAGCATATCTACCGTTACCGTTGAAAAAATAGCCGAAACAAAATAACAAGCACTTGGCAAAGGGTCAGGACTGCCTGTCGGGTAAGGTCCTTATGAACTAAGAGGGCTACGGCTTGTACTCTATTAAAAGCGAGGGTCTATTTCATAATAGTTAACTAGGAGGAGTTGATTCATCTTGTCATCGATTGGATTAGAATTTGTATTTCATGCGTATGTGACGATTAGCAAAGAATTAGAGATTGGCCCAGTCTCAACCGGTATTCGGAATATAGCACCGATAACAGGAGGAACTTTCGAAGGAAAAAACCTAAAAGGAATAGTTGTTCCAGGTGGAGCTGACTGGCAGTTAATTAGGGCAGATGGAATAATGGAAGTAGAAGCTAAATATACACTAAAGACAGATGACAACGCACTTATCTACGTAATGAACAACGGGATCATAAACTTACAAGAACTTCCACCTACTGGTTATGCTAGAACTTGCCCAAAGTTTGAGGTTTCACATGACAAATACACTTGGCTGTGCAAATCACTGTTTGTAAGTACGATTACCCCTATGGTAGATGAAGCTACACCTATGACACTAGAAAATAAATCTATGCTAAGTGCCGTGTCTGTTAATTTTTACCGTGTAACGTAAAATGAGATATTTAACGGCGATGATACATCCATGTATTCAAGAAGGGTTGTAAATTAGTAGATCTTCAATTAGACAGTAATGTTTTAATAGTTTAATGTAACACTGTTTGCTTTGAAATGTAACATCTCTTTAGTTACCTCGGTTTGATTAGCAAAACAGCTTAAAGTGGATACGCACAATTCAATATCTTCTTGAATGTTCTCTTTATGGAGTGTAGCTTGATGCTCACTCCTTTTTACTTTTAATGCATAATCATTTCAGAAGATTCATCTACAGCATCTATACCATAACCCGGAAGGTGTCCCAAAATCTATACTTATGACACCTTCGTTTATTTATCGGAATATTCAGTATTATTATTTCCGTATACCAATTATGAGAAAAGTATGATATATTACTTAGGGCTATATATCTAATTTAATATAGGCAAACTATTTGAAAAAATAGGACGCAAAACTATAGGGACTAAATACTAGACATAAGTATAAGTCAGCCAGTTGCATTTCATTCAATTACTACGGGGATTGTGTGATTCTTTTGGGCTACTTCTTATTGAAGTAGCTTTTTATTTTTAGGCTATTTTATAGCTTTATGTTGATTTTTCTACTTTGTTGATTGAAGTGAATGGTATTAGACTCCCTGACTGTCAGCAAAAACGATTTCCTTCAGTGAAAGCACCAACCAAGTTTAACAAAGATTATTTTTAAAAGAGTTAAGCAATTTGATGATATAGCCGATAGAATACTTGTAGCAATTTTTTGTTATTTCGCAATAGAATTTGATTAATAAGTTAAGGGAAGTGTACAACAATGAAGAAATGGTATTCTAATATATCATTAAAAACAAAAAGTATTTTATTTAGTATCATCACGACTACTTTAGTTGCTATTTTAGTAACGGGGGTAAGTTACTTTGTTAATTCTAAGTTTATGTTACAGAATCTTGTAACAGATGCTGAACAAACTGTTGAAACGTGGTCACAGGATATTGATCCTAAAGATGTAATGGAAGTAATGGAAACAGATGATGAGAGTAGTGAAGCTGCTCAGCGTTTGATCAGTCATTTTGATCAATTATCAAATTACCAACCTTCAGTTGCACAAGGTTATATCTTTGGTACCGAGCTGGAAAATGGTTCAGAAACGAGTTTAGTTGCTTCACCAACAGAATTATTAGACATACTTAAAGCGGAAGCGGATTTAACAGTTGGGGATATGTATGGTCAGCCTGATAATATTGTCAAGCTAGTAAAGAAGCTTACGGCTGAAAAGGAAATAGTGGTTTCTGATATTTACTCAGATGGTTTAGGAACTTGGATTACAGTTGCCAAACCATATGTGGATGAAAATGGTGAGGTTTATGCTTATTACGGAATGGACTTTAATGCACAAAGCTTTGTCGATAGCCAAAGAAATATCTTAATGACTGTAGGAATTATTCTATTAATTGTCGTTTTAGTTATTGCTGTGCTGGAATATTTCTTATTAGGAAAACTATATAAACCGATCGGTGAGCTTGCTAGTGGGATCGAATCTGTCACAGCAGGTAATTACGATGTGAGATTAAAAGAGTCGAATGATGAGATAGGTAGGGTAGCAGTAAGCTTTAATGTGATGGTTGATAATATAAGAAGTTTAATTAATTCGATTGGATCTGCTTCGAAGAATACGTCAAGTAACTATGACTCATTGTTCACTTCTGTAAGTAATACTAGTGAAAAAATGGATCGTATTACTACTGACGTGTCAGAAATGTCAGGAAGATTTGAATCTCAAAGTGGATCTGCTTATGAGATTTCCTCTTCATTACAACAATTGTCTGCTGGAGTAGAGACAGTGGCTCGTAATATTTCTAATGTTAGTGAAGGATCGAAAGAAACTGAGAGTCTTGCAATGAAAGGGAGTGACTCAGTTGATCAAGTAGGAAAACAAATGGGATTGATTAATCAATCGTCTCAAAACTCCGAAAAACTTATTCGAAATCTTAATGAACGTTCTAATGAAATTCATTCGATTGTTGGTCTGATTACAAGTATTTCTGAGCAAACAAGTCTTTTATCCTTAAATGCTTCCATTGAAGCAGCAAGAGCAGGGGAGCATGGGAAAGGATTTGCAATTGTTGCTGATGAAGTGAAAAAGCTAGCTGAACAATCAAAAGGTTCTGCAGAAAAAATTAAATCATTGATAGATTATATACAACAAGAAACAGAAGAAGCTGTTATTTCAATTAATGATGGGGTCAAATACGCGAACGCTGGTGTGTCTCTTGTAAAAGAGACAGGAATTCTTTTTGCTGATATTCTTGATTCTGCGCGCAATGTGTCTGCTCAAATGGATGAAATATCTGCAGCAACAGAACAAATGTCTGCAGAAAATCAACAAATTACAGCTACTTTTGAACAGTTTACAGATTTAACAACACAAAATAGCGATACAGTTATTTCATTAACAGATAGTATCAAGGCCCAGAAGGTTTCATTTGATACAATTGTTGATTCGGCACAGGATATGAAAAAGGTAATTGATACTCTTGAAGAAGCTGTATCAACTTTAAAAGTATAGTACTTAAAATTCTTTATTATTCACTAGGCCTATAGGGAAAAAGTCTCTATAGGTTTTTGGTGCTAAAAACTTTGCAGAGGGATCATTTTAAAAACTAAGGTTATTTTCAAATAAATAAGTAGGATGTGTTTATAGATGACAACATTAGTCAAACAAAAGCCTGTGAAGGTACTATCAGTAGAGGATGAGAACTTATGGTCAGGAATTAATCATACAGACCAATTTTTCCCTACTAATATAGGCTTACATAATGTTTTTGTGGAAACAGCTACCATGTATCCAGAGCATATAGCTGTTTCAGATGGTCGAGATCGAACAATTACGTTTAAGGCTTTAGACGAGAAATCGAATATGGTTGCTAATTATCTGATTTCACAAGGAATTCGAATTGGCGATTACATTTCGGTTTTTATGGATCGAAGTATTGAAGCAATTATTGCGATGCTAGGAGTTATGAAGTCTGGGGCAGTGTATGTGCCATTAACACCAGAAAATCCTGAGGAACGTAATCAATATATTATTAAGGATTCCTCGAGTAAGCTTGTACTAACATCTAAAGAACAAAAAGATATTTTAGCTAATTTAATGATAGAATCAGCCGTTCCTTATCTATCTATTGAAGATATTTCAGAAGAGAATACTGCGCCAACGGTCGTTGTTGAAAATTCTAACCTTGCTTATATTATATATACTTCAGGATCAACTGGTACGCCAAAAGGAGTAAAAATTCGCCATGAAAGCATTGTTAATTTTGGTTATGCATTGAAACGTGAATTTGCTATTTCTCCATCGGATGTATTAGCACAATTTTTTATGTTGTCTTTTGATGCCTCTTTTATTGAAGTGTGCACAATGATCTATAATGGCGCAAGATTACATTTCTTAACAAAAGAGGAACGTGTTGATGTGTCTGCATTTGCTGAAACTGTGCAGAAATATGGAATTACCCATGTTATGGCTTTTCCAGTCACTGCATTAAAACAGTTTTCTACTTATGCAAATGAAGATGATACGAAAAAAACTCACTCCTTAAAAATGATTGGTGTTGGAGGTGAAGCATTAACAGGTGAAGTGGTTCGCTTATTTCATAACAAATTTAAGCATGTTCAACTTGTTAATTTATATGGACCCACAGAAGCAACTGCTGCTGCCTCTTACTATCGAGTAGACGGGGAAAAGGATAGTAAAGTAGAAAATGTACCGATTGGAAAACCTTTTTCAAATTATAAGTTTTATGTTGTAAATGATGATTTGGAGTTGAATCCAGTTGGGGTTGAAGGAGAATTGTTAATTGACTCCATTTCTGTTTCAGAAGGATATCATAACTTACCTGAAAAAACAGAAAAAGCATTTGTTAAAGTTCCTTATTCCGATCGAGTTGTTTATCGCACTGGTGATAGAGTGAAATTATTGCCATCTGGTGATATTGAGTTCTTAGGACGTGTTGATCTGCAAGTCAAAATAAGAGGCTATCGGATTGAATTAGGAGAAATAGAGAATAGAATGTTTAGAGCCGATTTTATTGAGGAGGGGGCAGTGGTTCCAAAGGAAGTAAATGGTGATAAAGTCCTTGTTGCTTACTACTCAATAAAAGAAGGTCATCGTGCTACAAAGAAAGAAGTTATAGATATTATTTCAGACGGTCTACCAAGCTATATGATTCCTACTTATTTTATTGAATTGCCTTTTATTCCATTGTCTCCTACACTTAAAGTCAATCGCAACCATTTAATTACGTTACCACTAGAGAATTCAGCTTCATATGATGAGGATAAGAAGAAGCCTTCTAATAAAGTAGAAGCTAAGCTCCTGAAAGTGTGGCAAGAGGTCTTAGGGATAATGAATATTGGGGTTGACGAAAACTTCTTTGAGTTAGGTGGTCATTCCCTTAAGGTATTAGGTGCGTTAACTCTTCTGAAGAAAGATTATAAATCATTGAAAATAAATGATTTCTTTACGAATCCTACTATTGAGTCATTATCACAGTATATTTTAACAAATCAAACGAATGAAACGAACGTAAATGACTCTTTACAATTTAATAAAAAAATTAAACTTATTGAGCATCCAATAACTTTATCTACAAATAAACAAGTTCAACTGAAAGAACAAACAACTATTCTTTTAACTGGAGCTACAGGGTATTTGGGGTCTCATATTTTATTAGATTTGTTAAATGCTTCTACACATGTGATCTATGTATTAGTAAGAGCATCTAGCGAAGAAGAGGGATGGTCTAAGGTTCAATCAACATTAAATTACTATGCTACAACGGGATCACTGGATGATGAGAATATTCATAAGAGAATAAAGCTCCTTGTTGGAGATTTTAGTAAAGAGAATTTAGGGTTAAATGTGAAAGATCATAATAAATTGGGACAAATTGATTCAATTATTCATTGTGGTGCAGATGTACGCCATTTTGGGAGTGAAGAATCTTTTACAATGTCCAATGTTGTAGGAACAGAAAATCTACTGCAAATTGCTAAAGATCAAGGATGTCGTTTCCACTATGTTTCAACGATCGGAATTCCGGAAGAACTGGCTTTAGAGGGATATTGGGACAAATTCATAACGTCTGAAAATATTTCAGATGCACCTGATCTTCCAAATCTTTATACGAACAGTAAATTAAAGTCTGAGAAACTAGTAGAAAAGTTTTATCATGAAGGCATACCAGTGACAATCTATCGACCAGGTAACGTAACTTGTCATTTTGAATCAGGTAAGTTCCAGACAAACATTAATTCTAATGCTGTCTATCGCATGATTAAGAGTTTTATATTACTAGGTAAAGCTCCAAAGGTAGATGCAAATATGGATTTTGCGATGGTTGATATTGCTAGTAAATCAATTGTTGCATTAGCTTTAGATGATCAATCTGTTGGAAAGGTTTTTCATATTTGTAATCCTCATAATGTGTCATATGCAGACATGTTAAGCAGTATTAAGTCGTTTGGTTATCCTATTGAGCTAGTTGATCTAAACGTCTATGAGGACTGGTTATATAATGATAATCCGAAAAATCAAGAGGGATTAGAGTTGGCGATGGCAGGATTAGAGGGTGATGGAGCAAAGAATTCACCTTTAGTATATGCATGTCCTGCTACAACAAATGCGCTTAATAAAAAGGGCATTATCTTTCCTATTCCTGATGAGGATTTCATACATCGTATGTTAACACATGCGGTCGAAGTAGGTTTTTTACCTATTCCCAAAGAGATGGAATAGTATGAGGGATGTAACAAACCCATTAATTTATACGGCAGAAGCAACCTATAGTAAGATGATATATGATGAGTTATACCGTCATGCCTCTTTTTATGAAAAGAAGTATCTTGAGAAATATCAGCTTTTTAGGCAAAAATATGATTCATTATTAGGAATCTTTTTACTTAAAATGATTCAAAAAGATGAGTTAGATAGCTCGTATCCTATAACACATACAGATAGAGGGAAACCGTATTTTGTTGGATATAGTGGGGAGATCTCGATTTCCCATAGTGACGGTACCGTTGCAGTAGGTCTGTCATCTGGTAAATTAGGCATTGATATTGAAAGTGAATTAGTGGATATTGATGGTAGTTTATTTTTATCAGAGCATGAGCAAATTATCATCCAGCAACAAAAAGACAGGGATCTGTTAACAGAGCTATGGGTGTTAAAAGAGTCCTATGTTAAAGCATTAGGCTGTGGCTTCCTTTTAGATCCAACAACGATTTCTTTCTATATGATAGATAATGAATGGCATGTTAATGGAAGTAATTTCTCCTTTTCCTTGACAACTTTACCGAATGAAAAGATACTTTCTATTTGTAAAGAGCTTAAAACGGATGATCGAGTTGTTGCTATAGATGAGGAAGAGTTATTAGATTGGATCGTAGGAACTAGGTATAGATTTTAGGGGAAGCATAGGGACGTTCTCATAATCATTTTTAATAACTGTAAGTAGATGCTAAATGGGAGCTAATCCCTGAGATAAAGAAATATCTTGATGAGGTGACACCATGCACTTCTGACGATCAATGGAGTTATCGATCCACTTGCTTAAAGCTGCTAAACTACCATCGCGACCCAAGCTATGTGGAGTGTGTGGCGCAACTTATTTTGAAAGAAGGCAACTACCCCTTTGGGTGTTGCCTTTTGGTCTTTAAAAGGTGTAACAAGCAGAAATGGATTTTGATGAATTATATATAGGTCGTTGACAAAATTAGCCAACCATGAAACTATAAAGACAACCTCATATTGCCTCTATATTTACATACACCTATTAAAAATAGACTAAGTATTTGAAAGGAATGCTGTAAAATGATTCTTAAACCTCGAAAAATCCCCGAGCCCTTACAATTACGTTACTACTTAAAGCCCCGAATGACGTTCACGGATGGAGAATTAAAAAAGTTCCAAGCTGATGAAAAAGGCTTCGAAGGTGAGTGTCACTTTGACGAACTAATCAATCAATCCCCTGTCTCCACTTATCTTCAGCTAAATGATCTTCTTCTAGAATGGCGGAATACAACTTTTCAAATTGATACACTGCTCATTTCTCCATACAAAATTTATCTTTTCGATATCAAAAATTATGAAGGAGAATTTTATATCGAAGGTAATCGATGGTATTTATCATCTGGCATTGAGATAAAAAATCCTATCCCTCAGATACAGCGATCAGAATCCTTTCTTAGACCACTAACTCAAACTTTAGGTCTTAATCTTCCCATAGAAGCAAGTGTTATTTTTGTTAATCCCGACTTCACGCTCTATCAGGCAACTAGACAGCTACCAATCATCTTACCTACACAGATTAACTCTTTTATAAAAAGATTAGGTTCCCTTTCTATGAATTCAAACGGACATATGATAGATTTAGCAAAGAAATTGGCCTCTCTTCACATTGAAGATTCTCCTTACAATAGTATGCATATCCCTGAATATACCTATGATTCTTTGAAAAAGGGTGTTTCATGCTTAAATTGTGGGTCACTCTCGATTCGCTTAGATGGTAGAGGTCTTATGTGTGAGAGGTGTGGGGGAAAAGAGGAACTACATGTTGGTATAATGCGGACGATTGAAGAATATAGGGCGCTTTTTCCGAAAAGACAAATCACCGTTTCCGCTGCAAATGATTGGTGTAGGCTTGGCATGACTAGGCTTAGAATGCAAAAAATATTGAAAGAGCATCTTGTGATGGATAAGGCTGGGAAGTCTACGTATTACAGCTTTAGGTAATAGTTTTGGGTATGAAAAGTGTAGAATGCAAAAGTTAAAGGGGAATTTGTATGCTTTTATAAAGGTAGGCAGTGTAAAAGTATACGAAAAATCCAAAAAAAGGTAAGATTGACCACGAAAAGGACCAAAATTGCAAGAGATATCCACTTGTGTATCGTTTTTCAGTGAAAAAGTGACAAAAGCATGCGTAAAAGAGAAATGTGAATGCTTTTATAAAGGTAGGCAGTATAAAAGTATACATTAAATCCAAAAAAAGGTAAATATGACCACGAAAAGGACCAAAATTGCAAGAGATATCCACTTGTGTATCGTTTTTCAGTGAAGAAGTGACAAAAGCATGCGTAAAAGAGAAATGTGAATGCTTTTATAAAGGTAGGCAGTATAAAAGTATACGTTAAATCCAAAAAAAGGTAAAAATGAAAGCGAAAGGGATAAAAATTGTAAAAAACACCCATTTACGTATCGTTCTTCAGTGAAAAAGTTATAATTGCATACGAAAAAGAGAAATGTGAATGCTTTTATAAAGGTAGGCAGTATAAAAGTATACGTTAAACCCAAAAAAAGGTAAAAATGAGGGCGACAGGGATAAAAATTGTAAAAAACACCCTTTTTCGTATCGTTTTTCAGTGAAAAAGTGATAATTGCATACGAAAAAGAGAAATGTGAATGCTTTTATAAAGGTAGGCAGTAGGCAGTATAAAAGCATACACATAAACTCCAAAAAAAAGGAAAAGTTAACCACATAAAGGACTAAAATTGTAAAAAACATCCATACGCGTATCGTTTTTCAGTAAAAAAGTGACAAAAGCATACGAAAAAGAGAAATGTGAATGCTTTTCTATAGAAAGGTATTACTAAACCATACACAAAATTCATTATAAGAGCAAAAAAGTCAGACTTACTCCGATTTCTTTAAAATGCTCTAACAAATTCGGGGACTTTTTCCTGTTAACTCGAAATCACTGAGTATTTTCCCGATACCCTCCCCCTTAATTTTGCCAAACTTTAAAGTAACAGAACCACTAAACCCTAGTAGACAGACAAAATAATATAGAAGTAAAAATTAACAAATCAAATCAATTTGATAAAAAGTACTCAAGCATGGTATAAGTGTTAAAGGAGCAGAACCATTTGCTTTTTTAATTTTGGGATAAGAGGTAAACTATCATCCCATAATGAGAGGATTTGAGTTTGAAGATGACTGAAAATTTTTGGCGTGATTTACCACGGCCATTTTTTATACTAGCACCAATGGAAGAAGTGACGGATGTTGTTTTTCGTCATGTAGTGAGTGAAGCAGCAAGACCGGATGTGTTTTTTACGGAGTTTACAAATTCGGAGAGTTATTGTCATCCAGAGGGAAAAAAAAGTGTTCGTGGGCGTTTGACTTTTACAGAGGATGAACAACCGATTGTAGCCCATATATGGGGGGACAAGCCTGAGTACTTCAGGCAAATGAGTATTGGTATGGCGGAACTTGGATTTAAGGGAATCGATATCAATATGGGTTGTCCAGTACCTAATGTGACGCAGCACGGAAAGGGAAGTGGCCTGATTCGTCGGCCAGATGTTGCAGCAGATTTAATACAAGCTGCAAAAGCAGGGGGATTGCCTGTTAGTGTAAAGACAAGGCTTGGATTCTCGGAATTAGACGAATGGCGTGAATGGCTAACGCATATATTAAAGCAAGATATTGCCAATCTTTCCATTCATCTGCGTACAAGAGACGAAATGAGCAAAGTACCTGCTCACTGGGAGCTAATTCCGGAAATTAAGAAACTTCGTGACGAGGTGGCTCCAGATACACTCTTGACGATCAATGGGGATATCACAGACTATCAAACTGGCTTAAAGCTTGCTCAAGAATATGGTATTGATGGTGTTATGATTGGACGAGGTATATTCCATAATCCATTTGCCTTCGAAAAAGAGCCGAGAGAACATAGTAGTGAAGAATTGCTAGATCTCTTAAGATTGCATATGGATCTTCATGATCAATATTCAGGTTTAGAGCTTCGTCCGTTCACGGCTCTTCATCGCTTTTTTAAGATCTATGTCAAAGGGTTTCGAGGGGCAAGTGAGTTAAGAAATAGATTAATGAATACAAAGTCAACAGATGAGGTTCGTGCATTGCTCGATAACTTCGGATCAGAGAATTTTGATGAAATATAAAAACATTGATAACGGAATCAGGTGATACTGGTTCCGTTATTTGTATTGTAAATGACTCATTGCTCTAAGAAAAAACATGTAAGCTTTCCTAACACCCTTGTTGAGAAGGTTTAGTTATTGCTATATTTTTAGATTGTAGCGATGTTTTCTAGGGTTCCGCAATGAAGAATTGGCTGGTCCAAGAGAAAACACATGTGGATACACATGTACACGGAGGGATAAAAGCCCGGGAGGAGATATAATATTTCCTCTCGGGCTTTTATTTTTTATCAAAACTAAAAAGGGGGAATCTTCCATGAAGAAGTGGATAGGAATGTTAGGTTTTGTTTTAATCATTAGTTTGTTGTCAGCGTGTGGAGGGGGTGAACCTGCTGCTGTTGAAAAGAAGACGAAAATAAAACTTGGTTATAATGTTTGGGTTGGAAGTGCAGGAGTATTTGTAGCTGATGCTAAAGGTTACTTTCAAGAGCAGGGGCTTGATGTTGAATTAGTGGAATTTGCGAATCCAACAGAAGCTGCACAGGCATTACTTTCTGAACAAGTGGATATCACGATTACAACATTAGATACACTAGTTGTTTTAAAGGGTAGTGAAGATGAAGAAAATCCATTAAATATATTTCACGCATTAGATGTATCAAATGGAGCGGATGGAATTATTGCAAAAGCTGAAATTGAGTCTTTAGCAGATTTAAAAGGGAAAAATGTCGCAGCCACTGTTGGTGCAGTCAATCATTTCTTACTTAACTATGCGTTAAAAGAGGTAGGGTTAACAGATGCAGATGTGAATTTAATTAACATGGACCCTGATGCTGCAGGAGCTGCTTTAATAAGTGGACAAGTGGATGCGGCTGTTACGTGGGAACCATTTCTATCTGAAGCACAAGCTCAAGGAGATAAACTCCTTTATTCAACCGCAGATGCTCCAGGGGTTATTGTCGATGTCATGGCAACAAGTGAAAAGATGATAAAAGAACATTCAGATGAACTTAAAAAGCTGGTTGATGCAATTGATCAAGGTGTCGAGGCATTTCAAGGTGAAGAGGAAGGGACAGCAAAAATTGTTGGAGAAGTTATTGGTGTAGAGGCTCAAGAAGTAGGTCTATATATGGATGGAATTGAATTGTTCAAGAAAGCTGAAGCAGAAGAGTTATTAATTACAAATCAGTCTGAGACGGAAAAAATGATTAAAGAAATTTCAGCCTTTTTTGTAGAAAATGAACATATGGAAAAAGAGATTGATCCCACTACAGTTATTAATCCATTAATCTTTGAATAAGGAGGCTAATGAACATGGCAAACGTCCAAGAGAAAGCTGCACTTTTGATTATTGATGCACAAAAGGGATTTATGGATTCAGTTTTTGATGTTGAAAATGCGGTTAACATCATTAAAAATCTAGTGGATGCTGCAAGAGAAGCGAGCATTCCAATCATTTATACTCAGGAAATGCACAGAAAAGAGCGAGTTGACTTTGGTAGAGAGTTAGATGGATCAGAAGGCATTCATTGTTTGGAAGGGACAGACGATGTAGAGCTAATTGACGGTCTGTCTCCTCAAAACGGAGAATATATAATAAAAAAACGTAGATACAGTTGTTTTTTTGCAACAGATCTAGAAATCTTGTTAAAGGGCCTTGATGTAAACACTTTGATTATATGTGGTTTTTTAACCGATGTATGTGTGCATTATACATGTGTGGACGCACATCAACATGATTACCATGTAAAAGTTGTATATGACGGAGTAAGGGGCTCAACAGAGGATGCCCATCACGCAGCATTAAAAGCAATTAAGTACTTGCAAAAAGATTCAGAAATATATTCTGATCCATGGATTCGTACTTTGCGGAATCAAGTAATACAATCGAAATAAACTGGAAAGGAGTATCCTAATGATCATTCATAAATCAAACAATGTGACCGTGTTTCAAAGTGCCGTTTTTCAATTGAATACAACAGTTGTCGCAACAGAAGACTTAATACTTGTTGTTGACCCTGGATATCTTCCATACGAAATTGAACAAATTCGTATATATGTTGATAAGATAAAAGATGATCGTCCTATCTATCTCTTCTTTACACATTCTGATTTTGATCATATTGTGGGTTACGGAGCATTTCCTGATGCTAAAACAATAGCAAGTGAGCAATTTGTAACGAATAATCTAAAAGGAAGTCAATTACAAGCAGCGATCAATTATGACGATGAATTTTATATTGTTCGTCCCTATCAATTGGAATACCCTAGAATAGATTTTATGATTAAAGAGGATGGCGAACAATTTCAGGTAGGTAAAACATTGTTCAATTTTCACTATGCTTTTGGGCATAATCACGATGGTCTCATCGTAACAGTGGAATCTGAAAATCTAGCGATTGTAGGAGATTATCTTTCAGACATCGAATTTCCTTTTGTCTACTTTAGTTTTGAACAATATGGTCGAACATTAAAAACCTTGAAAAGTATATTCGAAAAGAATAGTGAACGGACTTTGATCACAAGTCATGGCACAGTGACAAGTGATCAAAGCCAAATAACTAAACGGATAAGTGATTCATACGAGTATTTAGAGTTTGTAAAAATTCAAGGTTCAGGGGAACAATTTGAGCAGTTTATGGTAGAGAAAAAATATATATTTTCAACTATTTTCAGAAAAAGACATCAGGATAATATAATGGTGTATGAGCGGGAGTGTGAGCACAGTTAAAGTACTTTTTAAAAGTACTTGTTGCCAGCCATTTTGTATATAAAAGAATAGAACTGCTGGAAACAGTGATACTTATATTTCTATCCCCTCTTTTTTATTGTTTCTCCTAAAGTAGTTGGAAAAATACTTAACTAGTTGTTGATTGCTAATGATTTATAAGTTAAATACTTAAGCTCCTGGTTTCAAAGGAAGATCGTTTTTGTGAACTAAATAATGAATGAGAAAAGAGTTAGTAATGCTGACTCTTTTTTTGTATCAAAAAACACTTTCGTATAAAATCACTTTTTATAAAACTTCTCATAGATAAAATAGAAGCTAGCCATTCTACCGATAATCCTCTAGCTTTTATACCAAAAATAAAATACTTTCAAACTTACCATCAATAGGAAAAAAGATGGCCTATTAGTGATATTATAGTAGGGGACTAAATCTTATGAAAATTAAAGCGAAAGTGAGGTAGCAAAGCTTCGTGAACTTTAAAACAACTTTATACATCGGTTTTGGAGTTGTGATTATTGCAATGGGGATTATCACAAGTATTATTATTAATACCTATCAAAACCAGACACAGCAGATGAATGAACTTGTGAATGATCGTTATATTAAGATTGAACATGCGAATAATATTCGTTATGAAATGAGTTCTATTGATTTAGATAACATAAGTGAAAGAAATGAGATTGATCAACAATCCATTCAATTGTCCGAGAAGGCCTTTCAAAGGGCGAATCAGAAATTAGTAGAGTTAGAGAAGTTAATAGATATTCAACAGGCAAAGGATATATTTGCAAAACTCTCTAACAACTATGATTCTTTTCGATTTAGTTATGATGAGTTAATATCGAATCAAGCAAGTGATAGCGGCTCAAACTTGCTAGAACGTGTAAAAGAAGATAAAGCAAATCTAACTGATACTGTAGAAGAACTAATAAACTTTCAAGAAAAGGTCATGCAGGATACTTTAAAGCAAACAGAGGAAGCATATAGTAATGTGTTAAAAAACATATTGATGGCTGGGGCGATTGGTCTTCTCTTTGCTTTAACAATTACGTTTATCGTTGTAAATAATATAACAAAACGGTTACGAAAGTTTAAGAGTGTATTAGTCACATTAGCAGATGATCATTATGGGTATACGAGAGTAGATATTCATTCGAATGACGAAATCGGTCAGATTGCAAACGCTTATAATGAATTAGTCAGTACTTTAGAAAAACAAGAACAAATTGAACAGCAATATCGAATAAAAATAGAAGATCAGAACTGGTTAAAAACAAGCATTGCCGAATTATCTGTCCTCATACAAGGGGTTAATGATTTAAACTTAGCAGGCGAACGTTACATACAGAAACTCTCCCAAACCATTGGGGCTAGTTATGGTGTCCTATATTTATTACATGTGGATGAGGAGAATCCTTATTTAGAAAAGCTTTCTTCTTACGCGTATACTACACCAAAAAGTAATAAACTTGCACTCAATAGAATTCATATTGGTGAAGGCTTAGTTGGTCAATGTGCAAAATCAAAAGAGATGATTTTGTTAGAAAACATTTCTCATGATTACATTCAAATCTCTTCAGGGCTAGGCCATACCAATCCAACGAGGATTGTCATTGTGCCTATTGTTCTTGAGGATGAGTTGTTAGGTGTGATAGAGCTTGCAACACTTCAACCAGTTACAGATCTTCATCAGGATTTTCTTGTGCAGGCAAATGAAATGCTGGGAGCTACCTTTAGCAGAATTTTTAAGCATCAACAGGTAGAAAAGCTTCTAGAGGAATCACAGATTTTAAATGAAGAACTTCAAACACAATCTGAAGAATTACAGTTGCAGCAGGAAGAATTGCGTACGATGAATGATGAAATTGAGGCACAATATCGAAGTGCTGAGTTAAAAACAAAAGAATTAGAAGAGATAAAAGATAGACTTGAGCAAAAGACAAAAGAGATTATAGCGAGTTCAACATATAAATCTGAATTTCTAGCAAACATGTCTCATGAGCTTAGAACACCTTTGAACAGTTTATTAATCTTATCGCAGATGTTGCTCGAAAACAAAGAACAAAATCTTACGGATAAACAACTAGAATATGTTAATACAATTTTTACATCTGGTCATGATCTCCTTCAATTGATTAATGATATCTTAGATCTTTCAAAAATTGAATCTGGCAAAATGGAGATAGTTGAGGGTGAGGTGTTTATTACAGATATCGTCAGTTCTCTTCAACGTCAGTTCATGCCTATCGCTAAGAAAAAAGGCTTAGAATTTATGTTTGAATATGATGTGGATTTACCAGATATCATTTTTACAGATGAACACAGAGTAAATCAGATTTTAAAAAACCTTTTATCCAATGCCTTTAAATTTACTGAAAAAGGACATGTACAATTACAGATTGCTTCAACGACTCAAAAGAATGAAAAATTCATCGCATTTTCGGTCACTGATACTGGAACAGGAATTGCAAAGGACAAGATTTCTGCTATTTTTGAAGCCTTTACTCAAGCTGACGGGACAACGAGCCGGAAGTATGGCGGAACAGGACTTGGTCTATCGATTTCCCAGGAGCTTGCTAGACTTATAAATGGGACGATCTCCTGTGAAAGTATAGAGAATCAAGGAAGCACCTTTACTCTCTATATACCCCAAGGTGAAGAACTGAAACAAAATGAAGTAGAAAGTGATGTGACCGTTTCGATACCGGCAGATTCTACAGATTCTTCCGAGCATGAAGTGGCGACTACAAACGAACAGCCTCTACTGATTGGCAAAAAGGTACTAGTTGTAGACGATGATATGAGAAATATTTTTGCGTTAACAAGCTCTCTAGAAGCAGCTGGTATGGAAGTGAGCTTTGCAGAGAATGGAAGAGATGCAATTAAAATTCTGCAAGAAGAAGAGGATCCAGATATTGTGTTGATGGATATTATGATGCCTGAAATGGACGGGTATGAAGCGATGAGAGTGATCAAGAATATGAAGGGGTATGAAAACCTTCCAATCATTGCCTTAACCGCAAAGGCTATGAAGGATGATCGACAAAAGTGTATTGATGCCGGTGCATCTGATTATATTAGTAAACCTGTTAATCTTGAGCAATTGTTTTCAATTATTCGAGTTTGGTTACATCATTAACTAATTTTCTTTTTTAGGTGATGCTATGACATATATGAAGGAAGATCAACATGAATCAGCTTCAACAATGACTACACCAGAAGACTGTACAGATTTAGAACGTATTGAAATACAATTACTTTTAGAAGGAATTTTCTTGAAGTACGGGTTTGATTTTCGGAACTATACATTTAGCTCTATTCGGAGGAGAATTTGGCATCGTATAAAGATAGAAAAGCTTCAAACAGTAACTGCTTTACTAGAGAGAGTTTTACATGATCCTGCAACAATGGAGCGGCTATATGCGGATTTTTCAATCAATGTTACTGAAATGTTTCGTGATCCTACCTTTTTTAAAGCCTTTCGAGAAAAGATTGTTCCCGTACTAAAGAATTTGCCTTCCATTCGAATCTGGCATGCAGGATGCTCGACTGGAGAAGAAGCCTTCTCCATGGCCATCCTATTACATGAAGAGGGCCTTTATAAAAAAACGAGAATTTATGCAACTGATATGAATGGCAAGGTCCTTGAAAAGGCTCGAACAGGGAAATTTCCGTTATATCGAATGAGGACTTATACGAGTAATTACATCAACTCTGAAGGGAAAAATGCATTTTCCGAATATTATACAACCAAGGATGAGTATGCATGCTTTCATTCCTATTTAGCAGAGAATATCGTTTTTGCACAACATAACCTTGTGACTGACGGATCTTTTAATGAGTTTCACGTAATCATATGTCGCAATGTCCTCATTTACTTTGACCGTGATTTACAAGAACGTGTTCATCAGTTGTTTTATGACAGTTTAGCCACTTCAGGAATACTAGGTCTCGGAAATCGAGAAGGCCTTTCTTATTTAAATTATGATAACCGATATATTGATCTAGATAAAAAAGAGAAGCTTTACCAAAAGCAAAGTCTTTCTTAGATAAACATAAAAAATATGATAAGGGCGAGGTGCTTATGGAAAAACCGATTATTAACATCTTAATGGTAGATGACAGACCAGAGAATTTACAAGCCCTTGAAGCAGTGTTAGGTTCTTCTGGTTATCAATTAACAAAAGCCTACTCGGGTGAAGAAGCACTAAAATGGCTGTTAAAAAAAGAATTTGCCATCATCCTTCTTGATGTACAGATGCCTGGTCTGGATGGTTTTGAGACAGCTAAGCTAATACGGGCTCGAAAAAAATCAAAGGAAATTCCTATTATCTTTATAACGGCGCTCACACAAACACAGGATTATGCAATTAGTGGGTATGACGCAGGTGCAATTGACTTCCTGTTTAAACCATTCAATCCCTATATCTTAAAAAGTAAGATAGAAGGCTTTGTTAAAATATATGAGACGAAGTGGCAGCTTCAGATGCAAAACGAGCTCTTACAAAAGCAGGCGAAGCAGTTAGATGAGGCACATTCAAGACTTGAGCAATTAGTAGAGAAGCGTACACAAGAGCTTCGTCATACAAATGATAGTCTACAAAAGGAAATAGTAGAAAAACAACGTATTCTTCAATTAGCACAAGATAATGAAGCTAAATACAGGCATCTTGTTGAAGATTCACCTGTGGCTATTATTCTTCATGAATTACATAAAGAAAACTGGACTTTTATCAATGAGACTGGAATGAAAATGTTAGGTGGGCTTCATGTACAAGATATTCTCTCAAGAACGCTATATACCTTTGTTCATCCTGATGAACATGAAGTGGTAAAGAAACGGATTCAACGGGCACTTCATGGAGGGAAAGTTGAGGATAACGAATTAAAGCTAGTGGGTCTTGATGGGGAAATTATTCTTGCGGCAGTTACAATTATTCCTTTTGAATATCTTGGAAATCCCTCTGTACATATTGTTGCAAGAGACATTACAGATATGAAAAAGACAGAAGAATATATTTCTCAATCTGAAAAGCTTTCAGTAGTAGGAGAGCTTGCTGCTGGTATTGCACACGAAATTCGAAATCCACTAACAAGCTTAAAGGGCTTCACGCAATTATTAGATTATAAAGATGGTACAGATAATCCGTATATACCGATTATGTTAGAAGAAATTGATCGTATTAACACAATTGTAAGTGAACTATTGTTGTTAGCTAAACCAAATGAGGGAGACTTCAGGAAAGTCAAAATGACTGAGCTTCTACAAAATGTAGTAATACTTATGAATGCTCAAGCTAATTTGCAAAACATTGAAATTAAATTTCATAATCTTGTAGATCAGGAGCATGATTATATTGATGGTTTAGAAAATAAACTCAAGCAAATTTTTATTAATCTCTTAAAAAATGCAATGGAAGCAATGAAAACAGGCGGCGAAATCAATATTAACATGATGATAGAGGAAAACCTATTAAGAATTCAGTTTTGTGATCAAGGCTGTGGGATCTCAGAAGAGCACCTGGCCAAAATCGGGCAGCCTTTCTTCACAACAAAGGAAAAAGGAACTGGATTAGGGTTAATGGTTTGCAAAAGTATTATAGATAGTCATCACGGATATATGGATATTGAAAGTAAGGTTGGGGTTGGAACAACCATTACGTTAACATTTCCATTATGTGATGTTTATAGTGAGACAGAGTTAGAGAATGTTTAAATTTTAGAATAAACTTGCTTGATTATAAAAAAGACGAGTAGAAAGTAGGTGTGGGACTCCTACTAATCTTCTCGTCTTTTTTATTTAGTAAGAATGTTATTACTATTTAATCTTATTTTGAATCTCGTCATTATACGCAAATGAGAATAGCAATGCGACCATAATCGCTCCACCAATAATATTTCCAATACTAGCTGGAATTAAATTATAAAAAAATTGATACCAATTGTACGTATGATTACTGAAAACTCCAATACTAAAATATCCCATATTTGCTGCACTATGTTGAAAATTTCCGGCAACAAATAAGATAACAGGGAGTAATGTACCGATAATTTTACCGGTAATATCACGGGCAGCGGTTGTTAGAAAAGCAGCCATACCAATGAGCCAGTTGGCCAGGATACCTGAAATCATAATCTCAAAAAATCCCCATGTCCCATCTGATAAAAAGCTCATTTTATTATGATTGATGTAGTGATTTAAATCTTGAAAGAATTCTGGGGAGAGTGATTTTGATAAAACGATAAGTGTCCCAACAAATAAAGCTCCTATGATATTCCCGAGGTAAGTCGCTAGCCAAAATTTTATAATCTTTAAGCTCATAAGGGAAGGTTTCTGAAATAAATAACTTGGTAATAAAACGTTGACCTCAGTAAAGAGAATGGCTCCTGAAAGAAATACCATCGCATACCCTGTTGCAAATCCCACACCTGCCATCAAATGAGATACTCCCTTTATGTCAATTCCCATTGATAGCAAAATAGAAAAAGCAGCACCAAAAGCCATAAACGCCCCGGCTTGTAGAGATAATATAAATTGGGAGCTCGTTTTTCTATTAAGGTGGTCTCGTCCCTTTTGACTAAAATTATGTACAATTTGAGCTGGGTTAAAGTATTGTCGTGATGGCTCGTGGAACGCTTCATTCTCTTGTTTCTTAGTGTTGTTTTCAATCATATTTTGTCGCCCCTTTGTCAAAGGTTGTTTCTACCTTATACCCGTTTGGGCGTTATTTTAACGTAATTTTTGTTTTGTGTAATGAAGTTGAAATATAAAATCATCTAGCTTCTATTTAAAAATGGTAAGAAAAAAGGTATACAAACGAATTGATTATCATACCAAACAATGTCCTAATTGCAGGACATCTGTTTTTAAATAGGGACAGTGTACCTGTCCCTATTTACGTTCTAAAATATCAACCATTAAATCCCAAACTTTATCATATGAATGTTATGATGGTAGTAGCGATTTTAATGTTAAGGAGATATTAATAATGTCAACAGATGCTCTAACTCGAAACAATGTTACAGTTAAAGGGAAAGGGACGAAGCGGGTGATTTTTGCACCTGGTTTTGGTTTTGATCAAAAAGTTTGGGAAGCTGTTTCTGAATCATTTGAAGACGAGTTTCAAGTGATTTTATTTGATTATGTTGGCTTTGGAAATTCAGATCTATTGGCTTATACTCCTAAGAAATATAGTTCTATATATGGATATGTGGAAGATTTATTGACCATATGTAATGATATGGATATAAGTAATGCCACCTTTGTGGGGCACTCAGTTGGTGGAATGATCGGTATGTTAGCATCTATTCAGCAGCCAGAGTTGTTTTCGAACCTGATCATGATTGGGCCGTCACCCTCCTTCTTGAATGAAGCACCAGAGTACAATGGAGGGTTTGATAAAGAGGAGCTTGATTCTTTATTAAATCTGTTGGTGAAAAATTACTTTGACTGGACTACAACCATTTCTGAATCGATTATGAATGGTTCTGAACAAACTGAAATGAAGATGGAGATAGAAGACCACTTTCGTAAGAATCATCCTAATATTACATACCGCTTTGCTGAGGTTTGTTTTTTTACAGATTACCGAAAGCATTTACCAAACGTTTCGGTTCCAACTTACATTATACAAAGTGCAAACGATGTTTTTGTGCCCAAAGAAGTTACCGACTATATGAAAGAGCAGATTCCAGAATGTGCAGTTAGCTATTCGACAGCTATAGGTCATTGTCCGCATATTAGTCATCCGAAAGAAATTTCCCATTTAATCAAAAGTCATCTGAATACCTATGGTGTTATGTAATGGAAACGAATGTAAATAACATACCAGGCGGGTATTTGACTCTTTCACCTAATTTCAAAATTTTGTCAGTTAATCAAACATTACTGCAATTCATTCACTATGATAGTGAACAATTGATTGGAAAGAGTATTCGCTCCATCCTTTCAAAATCCGCACAAGCATTCTTTCAATTTGCTTTTTACCCGCTTATTATCCAGAATAAACGAGTAAATGAAATGTTTTTAGAGTTGATGTCTCATACCGGTGAAGAAATACCATTCCTTATGTATGCCACCAAAGAGAATGGAATCATCACATGTATGTTTGTGCCTAACAAGAAAAGAAATGAATACGAAAATCAATTACTGGAAGCAAAGAGGATTGCTGAGGAAAGATTAGTAGAAAAAGAGAAGATGAATGCTGATTTAAAGAAAGTCTTGCTAAAACTAGAAGAGAAACAAAATGAAATAATAATGATGAGTAAAGAAAATGATAAATATAAAATAGATACCCAAAGTGAGCTAAAGTTAGCCAAAAAAATACAGGAGACTACTTTAACGGAAGCGATAAATAACAAAGATCTTCAAATTGAATCCTATTATCGCGCTTCTAATGAATTGTCTGGTGACATATATGGATTTCATCAAATAAATGAAGATCAATATGGAATTATCTTGTTGGATGTAATGGGTCATGGCATATCTTCATCTCTCATTACGATGTCACTTGTTACTCTGTTTCAACAACTAATATCAAAAGGATTACCACCAGAACAAATCATGAAAGCATTGGATGATAAAATGCACAGTTTGTTTGAGAATGAAGAGGAAGCCTGGCATTATTGTACTGCTGTATACATTTTCGTTGATATAAAGAAACAAACCATAGAATACATAAATGCTGGCCATCCACCTGCGATTTACCTTGATTCTAAAGGAGTACAAAGAGAACTGAAAACACAGGGACCACCAATTGGAACGTTCAAGGATATCCAATTTAAAAACTCTGTTTTTTCATATACAAAAGGTGCAAGAATCCTTCTGTATACGGATGGGGTTTCTGAGCCTCTTGAACAGGATCGTTTAAGCTTACTGTTACAACAACATGCCTCTGCTCCTTTACATGTCTTTAAAGAAGAATTATTAAAAACACTCCAAGATGAAGGAAACGATTATGAAAAAAGTGATGATCAATGTTTCATCTTAATTGATCTAAAATAAAAAGCACTCAAAAATCCATTGAAGCGGAATTTTGAGTGCTTTTTTTATATAAAACTACTATAGGGTTCTTAACAATGTTTATTTAAGATCAAAACGATCCGCATTCATTACTTTAACCCAAGCAGAAACGAAGTCTTTAACAAATTTCTCTTTGTTATCTTCTTGAGCGTAAACTTCTGAAATCGCACGTAGAACTGAGTTTGAACCGAATACTAGATCAACTCTAGTTGCTGTTCGTACTACTTCACCTGTATTGCGGTCACGTCCTTCGTATACGCCTCCGTCTACTGGCTTCCATTCTAAGCCGATGTCCAGTAGATTTACGAAGAAGTCGTTAGTAAGTGTACCTACACGATCAGTGAATACACCGTGCTTTGTGCCACCGTAGTTTGTACCTAGAGCACGCATACCACCGATAAGCACAGTCATTTCTGGTGCAGTAAGACCAAGTAGTTGAGCTCTGTCTACAAGAAGCTCTTCTGGGCTAACACTGTACTCTTTCTTTTGATAGTTACGGAAACCGTCAGCAACAGGCTCTAACACGTCAAAGCCCTCTACTTCAGTTTGTTCTTCTGTTGCATCGCCACGTCCTGGAGCGAAAGGAACTGTTACATCAAAGCCTGCATCTTTTGCCGCTTTTTCTACTGCCGCAGTACCACCTAGTACAATTAAGTCAGCTAGGCTAACTTTTTTCTCAAGATGACTTTGGATGTCCTCTAGTACAGAAAGAACTTTTGAAAGCTGTTCAGGTTGGTTTACTTCCCAATCCTTTTGTGGAGCAAGGCGAATACGTGCACCGTTTGCGCCACCGCGATTATCCGATCCACGGAATGTGCTTGCTGAAGCCCAAGCAGTTGTAACTAACTCGCTAATTGTAAGTCCTGAATCTAGAATTAGTACTTTGATTTTTTCTACTTCTTCTTCTGTTAATTCATAATCAACTGTTGGTACAGGATCTTGCCAGATAAGATCTTCTTCTGGAACCTCTGGACCAAGATATCGTGATTTAGGACCCATGTCACGGTGTAAAAGTTTGAACCATGCGCGAGCAAATGCATCAGCAAACTCATCAGGGTTTGCATGGAAACGACGTGCAATTTTTTCGTAGGCTGGGTCATGACGCAATGCTAAATCAGATGTGAACATAACTGTTGGCACTTTTTTAGATGAATCTGCTGCATCTGGTGCAAGATCTTTTTCATCAGGGTCTACAGCCATCCATTGGTATGCTCCAGCTGGACTCTTAGTTAACCACCATTCATATCCGAATAATAAATCAAAGTATCCATTATCCCATTGAGTTGGGTTAGCTGTCCAAGCGCCTTCAAGACCACTAGTGATTGTGTCGCCACCTTTTCCACTTCCGTGAGTGCTTAACCAACCTAAGCCTTGTGCTTCAATTGGAGCTGCTTCTGGTTCTGGACCAACATGTGCAGCATCTCCTGCACCGTGTGCTTTACCGAATGTATGTCCACCTGCAATAAGTGCAACAGTTTCTTCATCATTCATTCCCATACGTCCGAATGTTTCGCGAATGTCGTGAGCACTTTTTAGTGGATCAGGTTTACCGTCTGGACCTTCTGGATTAACGTAAATAAGTCCCATCTGAACAGCAGCAAGCGGATTTTCAAGCTCACGGTCTCCAGAGTAGCGGTTATTTCCTAGCATTTCAGTTTCAGTACCCCAGTAGATGTCTTCTTCTGGATGCCAAATGTCTGCACGTCCGCCACCGAAACCAAAAGGCTTTAGACCCATTGATTCAAGTGCAACGTTTCCTGTTAGAAGCAATAAATCAGCCCAAGAGATCTTGTTACCATACTTTTGCTTAATAGGCCATAGTAATCTACGTGCTTTATCAACGTTGGCGTTGTCAGCCCAGCTATTTAGTGGAGCAAAACGCTGGTTACCTGTTGAACCACCACCACGACCGTCACCAGTACGATATGTACCAGCAGCATGCCATGACATACGAATAAACATTGGACCATAGTGACCATAGTCTGCAGGCCACCAGTCTTGGCTGTCTGTCATTAAGTCATGAAGATCCTTTTTAAGAGCTTCATAGTCTAGCTTTTTGAATTCTTCAGCATAATTAAAGTCTTCTCCCATAGGGTTAGATTTTTTGTCATGCTGATGAAGAATATTTAAGTTTAACTGGTTAGGCCACCAGTCTTGATTTGTTGTACCGCTAGTTTTAGGACTAGTTGCGCCACCGTGAAATGGGCATTTTCCAGTTCCTGTTGTTCCAAAAGATTCCATTTTTCCAATCTCTCCTTTTTGTAAAGTAAATATTAGTTAATCATTTATACTAAATTATAATAATTCTTACATTATCATTATAATAACATATTCTAAAAAATGAAAGAAATAAATTTCTAGAATACAAATTTTTTTAGACAAGCCCTGTTTCAATGGGATTTTTTGAAGAGAATAGTAGAGATGCACCAATTCATAATATATGTTTCTATTTAAATAAAAGAAGTCTGACCTCACTGAAAAGAAAAATAAATAATTGAGAATATAGAGGGGGGATGGGAGAAATAACTATGGGGCTTCTAGTTACTAGAAGCCCCATTTCCTATATTAATTTTCTACATACTGTTTAGCGAACGAAATAAGGTCTTTTTCTCCTAGTGTTCCGTAGAAAACTAAGTGGATGACTTGTTTATTTGCTGTCATATATTCTACATGGAGTTTGCGGTATCCTTTGATGCTGCTTTCGCCGAGTGTAATAAAGCCAATTGCATGATCTGATAGTGAAACTTGTTTGTAACCAAAGTAATGACTTTCAATATCGTTTGATTCCCCTCTAGCCGCTGCTGTCTTGATGGAATCATAATATTGGGCTACATACACATTGTGACTTCTTTTCTCATAAACATCCCACATAATAAATGTAGCTGGATAATATCCTTCTGGTGGCTGATCCGTTGAAACCCCTATTGAGTTTTTAAGCGGTAGTAGCTCTTTGGCTGGCCGAAGAATTTGGTAATCTGCAACTGAGTAGGCTTCTGTTAAGTTGTATGTTTTTTTACCCTGTTCAAGTGATTGTTGTAATATTTCAGGTGGTGTCAGTACGTTTTCTCTAATTTGACCGATTTCGTAAGTCTGATATGTCATCCCTTCGTTCCATGAGAAAAAACCTGACATTTTTGCGCTTGTAATACCTCCTGCAAAGAAAAGGACAAGAACTGCCGAAGCAACTGATAACTGAATTTTATTCAACCTCCACCATCTCTTAGGTGCTACTTTGCTGAATATCCGTTCTTCTAGATGCTCTGGAGGAGTACTATGCAATTTAACGTGATTCATAGCATTAAGTAATTCTTTTTCGGTAGATTTCATATCCGTCACTTTCCTTTCTACTATTTTCACTTTCTATTAACACACGCAATTTTTTTAATCCTAAATGAATGCGAGATTTCACAGTACCTACAGGAATCTTGAGGATAATGGCTATTTCTTCTTGTGTTAAATCCTGATAATATTTTAAAACTAAAACCGATTTTAATTTGTGTGGTAACTTTTCTAGAAAATACAAAGAATCCAGCGAGTGTTCATCGTAGTTTTCCTCAACCTTTATTGAGTCTACATGATATTGTTCTTCTACTTCGTTTTTAAAAAGGCGCATCCATTTTTGCTTTCTTAAAATATTATTGGCAACATTTATAACAATTCGATACATCCAAGTGTCAAAGGCAAACTCTTCTTTATATAAATGATGTTTAGAAAAGATGCGTATAAAAGCTTCTTGAGTGATATCTTCTGCTAGACTGTGGTTATTTGTATAAATAAGTGCAATATCATATACTTTCTTTTTATAAAGATTATAGATTTTATGAAAAGCTAGTTGATCTCCTTCTCTAAAATTTTGATATAAATTTTCCATCTCACTCACCTCCTATAAGTAATACACCCTGATCAATCAAATTCGTTCACTAATTTTAAAATAAATGATGAGTTAAGCATGATATACGTTCCTATTGGTCTCACACTAGTTGAGGTAATTATATAACAAATCCTGCCAATTTCTTGATAAAGGATAAAAGTGAATGGAAGGATTTTTAATATAGCCTTCTAATATGGTATAAATAAGGGTAACAAAAATAACAGATATTATATTGAAAATAGGAGCATACATAATGGATAATAACGATATTTTGATTCGACTAAGATATGCATTGGAAATTAAAAATAAAGAAATGGCAGAGATATTTAAACTTGGTGGTGTAGAGTTATCAGTACCAGAAGTGATAAAAGTTTTGACAAAGTCTAGCGAAGAAGAAGAAAATGAGGATCAGATAAAATGTACTAACAGTATGTTAGATTCTTTTTTGAATGGTTTAATTATCTCTAAGAGAGGAAGACAGGAACCTAAACCAGGACAGAGCTCAGTAGATTTACCCTCAAATAAAATCGAAAACGTTAATAATCTGCTTTTAAAGAAAGTGAAAATCGCCATGTCATTAACGACAGAGGATATGCTTGATATATTCGAGCATGCGGGAATTATGGTAACAAAAGCAGAGCTTGGAGCGCTATTACGAAAAGAAGGACATAAGAATTATAAGGAATGTGGAGATAAATTCGCCAGAAACTTCTTGAAGGGGTTAGCCTTTAAATACAGAGAATAATGGTGATAGCATGAAACATACATACTTAGGTAAGACAATCTATTTTGAGATTTCATACAAAAATCGGGCTTCATTAGGAATTTCTATTGATGGTTCTGGAAATATTGAGGTACTGGCTCCGAAAAAAACACCTGACGAGAAGGTGTATCAGGCATTAGAAGATAAGTGGGATCTTATTCAAGAAAAGGTTCAGGAAATGAACGACCGGTTGAAGGGACCACAGAATAAGGTTTATGAGAATGGAGAAAGCTTTCTTTATTTAGGAGAAACGTATCCAATAGAGATCGTACAGGATAAAAATCTAGCGCAAGATTCTGTGGTTTTTGATAAAGAAAAGTTGATCATCTATGTAAAGCAACATGATGCTGAAAAAAATAAACAGGTATTAAAAAGATTTTACTATCAACAGTGTAAACAATTAGTGGAGCAAAGTGTTTCTTTCAATCAACGCTACTTTAAAACCAAGCCACGCTCTATCCGTATTACGGACAGTAAAACAACGTGGGGAACCTGTGATAGCAAACATCAATTAACCTTTAATTGGAGACTCGCTATGGCGCCGCGTGAAGTAATTAACTATGTAGTTGTTCACGAAATGTGTCACATGGTTCACCTAAATCACGATCGTTCCTTTTGGCGGCTTGTAGGAAAGATTGAACCTGATTTTAAAGAAAAGGAACGTTGGTTGGCTTCAACTAATTGGAAAATGACTGTTTAAAAAGGATAATGTAAAAGGCTAAATTCATACAGGATTTAAGCCTTTTTTTATTCCTATTTAGTGATATAGGGGTTTCAGTTTCAGAGAATTTTAACAACGAATAAATCGTAAGAACAGGAAGAGCACTACATTTTGTGTTAAACTATAAAGGTTGATCATTATTTGTCGATGAGTGTAGAAGTTTCTAAAATGTTTTGGGTAGCTATGAAAAGGGTATATAAACATTACTTTTCTACTATAGGGTGTTTAAATAAATGAAGGAATTTTCAACGTTCAGACTGACAAATAAGAAAAGAAAATATTCTAAGAGCATCATAGGTAGAATATGAGTTTAATAGGATTTTTCTTGGATTTTAAATTGAATAAAGAAAGGAACATTCGATGAAGAAAATATCAAACGTGTTTTGGATTACTGTGGCCATTGTCTTAGCAGCAGTAATATTTGGTGTTTCAGCACCAGAAAGTTTTGAACAGGCTACAGGCAATCTACAGGCATTTTTTACAACAGCCTTTGGATGGTATTATCTAATATTGGTAACGGTTATTGTGATTTTTTGTGTTTTTCTTATTTTTAGTCCTGTTGGAGCAATTAAATTGGGTAAACCAGATGAAAAGCCCGAGTTTTCAAAAGGATCATGGTTTGCCATGTTATTTAGTGCAGGTATGGGTATCGGTCTTGTATTCTGGGGAGCTGCAGAACCTCTTTCTCACTTTATAAATCCTCCTCTTGCAGATGGTGGAACAGCAGAAGCGCATAAAGAGGCAATGAGATACACTTTTTTTCATTGGGGTATCCATGCTTGGGCAATATACGCCATAGTGGCCCTAGCGCTAGCCTATTTTCAATTTCGCAAGGATGAGCCAGGTCTTATCTCAGCCACGTTAAAACCTGTATTAGGCAAAAGAATGGAAGGCTCTTTAGGAACAGTTGTTGATGTGCTTGCAGTTTTCGCTACAGTTATAGGGGTTGCAACAACTCTAGGATTTGGGGCAGCACAAATTAATGGCGGATTATCTCTTTTATTGGGAATACCTAATAATTTCACTGTTCAGTTTTTAATTATTCTTGCTGTTACAGTACTTTTTATGATTTCAGCATGGTCTGGGTTAGGAAAAGGAATAAAATATTTAAGTAACACAAACATGGTTTTAGCCATTGCATTATTTATATTAATGTTCATAGCAGGACCAACAATTCTGATATTAAATATTTTCACTGATACAATTGGTGGATATATACAAAATATTGTTTCTATGAGTTTTCGAATCGCTCCACTTAATGAAGAACATCGCTCTTGGATTAATGGTTGGACTATTTTCTATTGGGCTTGGTGGATTTCCTGGTCTCCTTTCGTTGGGATCTTTATTGCTCGTGTATCAAGGGGTAGAACGATTCGAGAATTTATAATTGGTGTTTTACTACTGCCAGCACTCGTAAGCTTTTTATGGTTTGCTGTATTCGGTAGCTCCGCGATTGAAATTCAAAATGCCGGAAATGTAGACTTAACAAGTTTTGCAACAGAGGAAGTCTTATTTGCGATATTTAATGAAATGCAATGGTCAACACTTCTCTCAATCGTAGCAATAACACTTATTTGCACATTCTTTATTACATCTGCGGATTCAGCTACATTTGTACTAGGGATGCAAACAACATATGGCTCGCTTACACCTCCTAATTCCGTGAAACTAACGTGGGGAGTTGCACAGTCTGCTGTAGCTTTGATTCTTTTGTATAGCGGAGGACTACAGGCTCTACAAAATTCATTAATTGCCGCAGCGTTCCCATTTTCAATTATTATTGTTTTAATGATGGTATCTCTGTACCGTTCATTATCAAAAGAAAAAAAGGAACTTGGACTATATTTCAAGCAAAAGCCAATTAAGAGTAAAAAACTTTAATAGATAGAAAGGGTGCAGTTCATGATGAACTGCACCCTTTCTATTTAGTGATTGTTATCGTACACCCTTCATAAAGACCTGGATCTTTGGTGAGAGGAGGAAAAGAATGATCGCAAGAAGGATTGCTACTCCACCTATCGTACCAAAGTAAAGATTCTCAGTTTCTGGAGTATAGAATCCAACAATTTGTGCATTAATAGCTTGAGCAGCTGCACTAGATAAGAACCATAAACTCATTGTCTGTGCTGAAAATGCATTAGGTGCTAACTTAGTCGTTGCTGATAATCCTACAGGTGATAAGCATAGCTCACCGAGGACAACGATGAAATAGCTTAGAACGAGCCATAAAGGACTAACTAATGCTTCTTCGCCAGATAGGTAACCTGGTACTAGAATGACAATAAAGGATAAGCCTGCAAACAGTAACCCAAGTGAAAACTTTTGAGGAACAGAAGGCTGGCGGTCTCCAAGCTTAACCCAAAGACCAGCAAACACTGGCGCCAAGATGATAATAAACAATGGGTTTAATGATTGAAACCATGCAGGAGAAATCGTGAATCCTAAAAACTCTAAATTAGTCCGTTTATCTGCATAATGAGCAAGGATAGTAGATCCTTGTTCCTGAATAGCCCAGAACATAACAGCAGCAATAAATAATGGAATATAAGCGATAATTCTAGATCGCTCAGTTTCCGTTGTTTTCGGGCTACGGTACATAATAATGAAATAAATCGTAGGAATTAGAATTCCTAAAATACCTATGAGTGCAATAAATGTCTCGATAGTAAGGATCCCCATTGAGATCGTCACACCAATTAAAATCGCTAATACAACTGCACTTAAGCCTATTGTAGAAAAGACTTTCTTCTTTTCAGAAGCCGATAACGGGTTTGGAACAACTGTCCCAGCAAGACCTAAGTTTTTCTTTTTTGTAAAAATAAAAACTAATAATCCGAAGAACATCCCAATAGCAGCAATACTAAAACCTAAGTGAAAGTTATGTTTTAATCCAACTTCTCCAACAATTAGTGGAGATAGAAAAGCTCCAAAGTTAATACCCATGTAAAAAATACTAAAACCTGCATCACGGCGATGATCACTTTCGCTGTAAATATCACCAACAACGCTTGATACATTTGGCTTTAGCAACCCTGTACCAATTACGATTAACACCATGGAAACAAAGAACATCGACACACTACCAGGTATTGCTAAGGCAATATGACCAAGCATAATAAATATGCCGCCATAAAAAATAGACTTAGATGTTCCAAATATCCTGTCAGCAAGCCAACCACCAATAATTCCTGACATATAAACAAGTGCTCCGTAAATAGACATAATCGCCAAAGCGGTGTTTTCGTCCAGTCCTAATCCGCCTTTAGAGACTTCATAGTACATATAGTAAACGAGAATAGCACGCATTCCATAATAGGAAAAACGTTCCCAAAACTCTGTGAAGAAAAGAGTAAACAAGCCTTTAGGGTGTCCAAAGAAACCCTTTTGGGGTACGCTTGCCACAATTTTCTGTTTATTTAAATCTGACATTACTAAAACCTCCTTATTCTATTAATATAGTATATTTTGTCGATTTGGTTTGTCAAAAGACAGAAAATTCTTAAATTGTGGATCCTTCGTTTGTGTATAAAGTTTTTTCGGAAAAATTAATTACTTAATCTAGTTAATATAAAGGATGTACCAGATCCAACCATAGGAATAAGAAAAATGAAGAAATTCATGGAGATGGTTTTCCAAAAGAATTACAATTGAGTTAGATAGGTGATTAATTGGAAAAAACTTATTATGCCTCTTTCAAAAGAATTTTGTATCGGCTCAATGGCATGGGGTAACGAAAGGTTAATTGTATTAAGTGTGAAAAGGAGATTGTTATATGTCAAAAGTTGAAAAAACATATACAACAAAAGCAAACTTCATGCTGCATGGAGGAGACTACAACCCTGATCAATGGTTAGATCGTCCTGATATATTAGAAGATGATGTAAGGCTAATGAAGCTTTCACACACAAACACCTTTTCAGTTGGAATTTTTGCTTGGAGTGCATTAGAGCCTGAGGAAGGTGTCTATCATTTTGAATGGCTTGATCAAATTTTTGAAAACATCCACAGCATTGAAGGGAAAGTGATTCTAGCAACACCAAGTGGGGCTCGTCCAGCTTGGATGTCACAAAAATATCCAGAGGTTTTACGTGTAAATGGGAGTAGGGTAAAACAGTTACATGGAGAAAGACATAATCACTGTTTTACTTCAAGAGTGTATCGTGAAAAAACACAAAAAATTAACCGCTTACTTGCAGAAAGATATGGTAAGCATCCTGCTTTATTAATGTGGCATATTTCAAATGAATATGGAGGAGAATGTCATTGTGATCTGTGCCAAGAAGCCTTTAGAGAATGGCTTAAAGTGAAATATGATCATAATCTTAAGTTGTTAAATGATGCATGGTGGGCACCGTTTTGGAGTCATACCTATAATGATTGGTCACAAGTTGAATCACCGTCACCAATTGGTGAAAGTGCTGTACATGGTTTAAATCTGGATTGGCGTCGTTTTGTTACGGACCAAACAGTTGATTTCTTTGAAAATGAAATCGTCCCGATAAAAGAATTAACACCTAATATCCCTATTACGACAAACTTTATGGCAGATACGTTTGACTTAATTCCATTCCAAGCGCTTGATTACAGCAAGTTTGCCAAACATCTTGATGTGATAAGCTGGGATGCTTACCCTGCTTGGCACAATGATTGGGAAAGTACAGCTGATTTAGCTTTGAAGGTTGGATTTATAAATGATCTATATCGAAGTCTCAAGCAGCAACCTTTCTTGTTAATGGAATCCACTCCAAGTGGTGTAAACTGGCATGAGGTAAATAAAGCAAAACGACCTGGAATGCATTTATTATCATCTATGCAAATGGTATCGCATGGCTCGGATAGTGTGATGTATTTTCAATGGAGAAAATCTCGAGGATCATCAGAAAAATTCCATGGTGCAGTAGTTGATCATGACAATAGTTCTGAAAACCGTGTATTTAAAGAGGTAGCAAAAGTTGGTGAAACATTAGAAAAGCTAAATGCTATAGTTGGGACCAATCGACCTGCAGATGTAGCGATTCTCTATGATTGGGAAAGTAATTGGGCAATTAATGATGCACAAGGTTTTGGAATGAAAACGAAACGCTATCCGCAAACGTTGCAGGAGCATTATCGTACATTCTGGGAGCAAGATATTCCGGTAGATGTTATTACGAAGGAACAAGATTTTTCTGCCTATAAATTATTAATCGTTCCAATGCTTTATTTAATGAGTGAAGATACTATTTCACGCTTAAAGCAGTATGTGGCCAATGGTGGAAGATTAGTTATGACCTATATTAGTGGTATCGTTAATGAGTATGATCTAACATACACGGGTGGATGGCACAAGGATTTACAAGAGATTTTTGGGATGAATCCTATTGAAACAGATACCTTATATCCAAAGGACCGAAACTACGTCATATTTCGCAATGAATCTTATGCACTGAAAGATTATGCAACTGTTTTAGAAGTAAGTAATGCTGTGGTTGAAGGTCAATATAAAGAAGATTTTTATGCAGAAACTCCAGCGATTACTAGCCATAAATTCGGGGATGGAAAATCTTATTACATAGGTGCTAGATTAGCAGATCAGTTCCATCGAGACTTTTATCAGGAAATAATAGATGAGTTACATCTTAAACCGGTTCGTAAAGTAGCACACGGTAGAGGTGTTTCGGTTCAAGTAAGACAAGCGCCTGATAGAGATTATCTCTTTGTAATGAATTTTACAGAAGAGAAGCAAGAGATCAGCTTTGATTTCGTTGCAGAAGATATGCTTAATAGTGAGATGATTACGGGTAATGTTACTCTAGAGAAATATGAAGTAAGAATACTAGAAGCAACTAGATAAACAGGAAACATCCATTCTTTAAAGAGTGGATGTTTCTTTTTGTAGGGAATAAAAAATACAATTTTTATAAAGTGTGTTATTTCAATTTCCATGTTTAGCATCTCGAAAATCTGCTTAAGAAAGTTAAAGGTTGGAACTTGTTATTAAAGATAATTCTTAGAAATCAATGGAGTCATCAAAATATATTCGCGAAGTTGCGGCTTCTTAAGAAGAACAGCTACTGTCTGTTCAAGATATTATGACTTCTATTGAAAAGACAGCCCAATTTGGAGAAGAATTAAGAGAGTTACTGAATCGATTTAAGATATGATGTTTTCATGAGAGGGATGAAGACCATCGTTAAGTGCAAAAGTGGTTGAGATGGTTTTCATAAGAGGAATGAAGACCATCGTTAAGTGCAAAAGTGGTGGAGATGGTTTTCATAAGAGGAATGAAGACCATCGTTAGGTGCAAAAGTGGTGGAGATGGTCTTCATAAGAGGAATGAAGACCATCATTAGGTGCAAAAGTGGTGGAGATGGTCTTCATAAAAGGAATGAAGACCATCGTTAAGTGCAAAAGTGGTGGAGATGGTCTTCATAAGAAGAATGAAGACCATCGTTAGGTGCAAAAGTGGTGGAGATGGTCTTCATAAGAGGAATGAAGACCATCGTTAGGTCCAAAAGTGGTGGAAACGGTCTTCATAAAAGGAATGAAGACCAACATTAAGTGCAAAAGTGGTGGAAATGGTCTTCATAAGAGGAATGAAGACCATCGTTAGGTGCAAAAGTGGTGGAGATGGTCTTCATAAGAGGAATGAAGACCATCAATAAGTGCAAAAGTGATGGAGATGGTCTTCATAAAAGGAATGAAGACCATCATTAGGTGCAAAAGCAATTGAGTTGATTTTCAATAATAGATGAAGATCACCAAAGGGTTAAAAAGCGGTGAAATTAATCTTTATAAAGGTACTTGCATTGTTGCAGGTACTTTTTTGGTTGTATGGATATTTTTCTCATATATTAATCGCTTACATAAACTAATCACAACAATATTTAAGCTTCACTTATAATAATTAGAATATTTTAATATTTAAGACTTTTTAAAATTAAACAAATAGTATTGTAATATATAAAAAAACTCACTATAATACTACTTATTGAAAAGACAGTTGTCTTTGTACAGTGGAATATATTTCTGGAAGTCCATTTTAAGAATATGAAGTTCATAGATTTTAAAGGATTTTCTATTTTATAGTGGGGGATTATTGTGAAGAATTTATTGAAAAACTGGAATCGGTTGAGTCTAGTTAAGCAAATCATTATAGGCTTACTTATTGGAATGATCTTAGCTGTTACAATTCCAGATGTAGCACAGCCTGTTGTTATTTTAGGTTCGTTATTTGTAGGTGCTTTAAAGGCGATCGCACCTGTTTTAGTTCTTTTCTTAGTTATGTCTGCGATTACTCAGCATAAGAGTGGTCAGCAAACAAATATGAAGTCGATCGTAGTGCTGTATCTTGTTGGAACGTTTTTAGCTGGATTAGTGGCTGTTATTGCAAGCTTCATCTTCCCTGTCGGCTTAACACTTGCAAAGGGGCCAGAGGGTTTCACAGCTCCAGGTGGTGTGTCAGAAGTTCTTAAAACGTTGCTTTTAAACATAGTCGATAATCCTGTGAATGCTATCGCTAACTCAAACTATATTGGGATCTTAACGTGGGCAATCCTAATTGGTTTAGCTTTAAGAAGCGCACCGGAAACAACAAAAACAATGATTTCTAATTTTTCAGAGGCAATATCAAAAATTGTAACCTGGGTGATCAAGTTTGCTCCGCTAGGTATCATGGGTCTAGTATTTGAATCAATCTCGACAAATGGAATTGACTCATTATTAAGCTATGGAAAATTACTTGCTGTTTTACTAGGTTGTATGGCTTTTGTTGCATTAGTTGTTAACCCAATTATTGTGTTTTTAGCTATAAGACAAAATCCTTATCCACTAGTTTTGAAATGTATAAAGGAAAGTGGAATTACAGCTTTCTTTACTCGTAGTTCTGCAGCAAATATCCCTGTTAATATGAAATTGTGTGAAAGCCTTGGCTTAAATAAGGATAGTTATTCAGTATCGATCCCATTAGGAGCAACAATTAATATGGCTGGGGCAGCAGTAACAATTTCTGTATTAACATTAGCGGCAGTTCATACCTTAGGGATTGAAGTAGATTTTGCTACAGCCCTAATTCTGAGTGTATTGTCAGCTGTATGTGCTTGTGGAGCGTCCGGAGTTGCTGGTGGATCTTTATTACTCATTCCTCTAGCATGTAGTTTATTCGGAATTCCGGCAGAAATTGCGATGCAAGTGGTTGGTGTAGGCTTTATCATTGGTGTTTTACAAGATTCTTTTGAAACTGCTCTTAACTCATCAACTGACGCTATTTTTACAGCAGCAGCTGAATTCAAGGAATGGCGTAAGGAAGGAAAGAAAATAGATATTTCAAAAGTAGCATAAAAATAGAAAGCACCTCATTGTAGCAAAAGAGCTAGCAGTGAGGTGCTTTTTTAATTGAAGTTTTTTACCTCTTTACAACGGTCATAAAGATCATACATTTAGCTTATATTTAAATATACTGATAGTATGATAGGTAGATAAAATAAATTATTTATTCGAAAATGAGTTTAAATTGAGGGATATATTTATATGAATGAGAAATTAATGTTTGATACTGATAAAGCTTATCAGACCGCGGAACGCAAGGCTTCACTCTATTATCAATCTCTTTATGAGCAAATGTCCCGCAAAACCTATATTCCTGCTTTAACAAAAGATTTTCAAACCTGGAAGCAAAACCATGTTTACCGGAAATCTCTATTCTCTGTTTTTACACGTAAAAATAACAAGCCAGAGGCACAGGACTATGACATATATATTCAATGGCTCAAATATACAGGCAAGCTAACTCCCTACTTAGAACGCAGCATTTCTTACCTTTATATGCGTGATCTAGGAAAAGATTTAAGCTCAACTAAAACACAGGAAAGAGTTAACCGAGTAGTTGAAAGTTTAACAAGTTATCTTACGAGAAAACCAGGTAAAACAGATACGTTCAATATGGCTGGTTTATACCGACTAGCTCAAAAGGAAAACATTGAAACGACCATGATCTGGCTCGTCAATAAGTTAAAATCAGTAACATCTAATATTCCTGAGGAAATTGACCCTGAGCAAGCACGGAGAAAATTAATAAAAATCATTGCAGGGGTTGTCATGCATGTTGTGGAGGAAATGGATGAGGGGGTTGAGCCTACTGAACGTGCTCTTAAACTCGACCAAGCCATTCGTTTAGGCTATTGTTACGGTTTAACCTATCCTTTTATTGATGATTTGCTCGATGTAAGTCTGTTATCAGCTGAGGAAAAGAAGAGATATTCCAACTTGATACGAAAAACACTTATTACTGGATCTGTACCAGATTTGGGACAATGGAGCGGAAATAATGCCGAGTTACTACAATATATTCATTCAGAACTACGAGAAGCCTTTGAATATATTAAAGGAAACCAGCAATCAGAAAATATGCAGTCGTTTTTGGAGCAAGCATATATATTTTTTCAATCACAGGAAGCGGACCGTGTAAAGGACCTTTCTAACCCAGATTACAAAAATGAAGATATTTATATTCCGGTTATTCTAAAATCTGCATCTTCACGATTAATTGTTCGTTCTGTACTTAGTGCTTCTGAAGACGAGGATTTTAATGATCGAACCTTTTATTATGGAATTTACAATCAGCTAGCGGATGATTTTGCAGACATGTTTGATGACTTAGAGGAAGGTGCTGTTACTCCTTATACGTATTATTTGAAATATCATGTTCAACGTCCCGACCTTATTAATCCGTTTGAATTATATTGGACGGTTATATCAAACTTAATCCACAATGTATACAAATCAGATCCCAAAACACGTGAAGTCATCCTTAATCGGGCAATAAACGGTTTAAAACGATATAAAAGGAAAATGGGTACGGAAAAATATAATGAAGTGATGAAGTTATTTTCACCTGATTCTTCAAGTTTTACACAGCTTATTCAGAAGATGGTGAAAAAAGCAGATGACGTAGATTTCTTTGATAAGCTACTACGCGACCATATGCTGAATAATATGAGAAATGAGCGGAAAGAACAGGAAGAATTTTTAGAAACGATTAAATTTGTTCGTAATCAACTAAATGATACATTGCGTATTTCTGAGGTTGATGAGGGACTGAATAGTTCAATTGTTGAGGCTGCAAACTATAGTCTTAATGGTGATGGAAAGCGATTGAGGCCAATTGTGACTTGGGTAATGGCAATAAAAGTATACGGTTTAGAGCAATCTGCGATCATGCCATTACTTAAATCATTAGAATACATGCATACAGCGTCTTTAATCTTTGACGATCTTCCATCACAAGATAATGCATCGACTCGAAGGGGGCGTCAAACACTGCATCAGGCTTATAATACTGCCATTGCTGAACTAACCGGTCTCTTTTTAACCCAGAAAGCAATGTGGGAACAAGCATCACTTAGGAAATTTGATTCAAATACTGTCCTAAAATTAATACAATATTCCTCATATTTGACAGCCGAGATGTGCAAGGGACAGGCAATGGATTTGGAATCGAAAGGCAAGCCGTTATCTCTAGATCAATTAAATCTAATGTGCTTTTATAAAACTGGAATGGCATTCGAAGCATCTATTATTATGCCAGCGATCCTAGCACATGCTGATGAGACAGAAATAGAGACATTAAAGAAATATGCCTATCATGCGGGTATTGCTTTTCAGATTAAGGATGATTTACTCGACTTTGAGGGAGACCCCCTACTGCTTGGAAAAACAGTTGGAAAAGATCGAGAAAATCAGAGTTCAACATTTGTGTCAATCTTGGGCCAAGAAGAAGCGAGGAAAAAGATGTGGGAACATTACTGTCAAGCAATCGAATCTCTACAGAAAATACCACGAGAAATTCCCTTTCTAAAGCATTTTTTGAATTATCTTATCAACAGAGATCATTAGGGATAATAACGTATGCAGAAGCAGACAATATTGATATGTGTGAACGTCGAAAAGAAAAATATATAAGGTG
Source organism: Metabacillus litoralis (assembly GCF_003667825.1). Classification (NCBI taxonomy): domain Bacteria; kingdom Bacillati; phylum Bacillota; class Bacilli; order Caryophanales; family Bacillaceae; genus Metabacillus; species Metabacillus litoralis. The sequence goes on from NZ_CP033043.1 coordinate 4,553,395, forward strand.
AAAAGGAGATCACATGACAAAGGAACAAGACTTAAATTCAGGTTGGAAAATTGACAATAGCTATGCTCGCCTGCCCAAAAAGTTTTTTAGTGAACAACAACCAACTCCTGTTAGGAACCCTGAGTTAATCATATTGAATAAAAAATTAGCCTCATCACTAGGATTAGACGCCGAAGCGTTACAAGCTCATAAGCAAGTAGAGGTTTTTGCTGGTAACCGAATTCCAGAAGGGTCTACACCACTTGCACAAGCATATGCAGGGCATCAATTTGGTCATTTAAACATGTTGGGTGATGGTCGTGCAGTTCTGCTCGGTGAACAAATAACCCCTCAAGATGAGCGGGTTGATATCCAACTAAAAGGTTCAGGGAGAACACCTTATTCACGCGGTGGAGATGGCCGGGCTGCACTTGGACCAATGCTTCGCGAATACATTATTAGTGAAGCTATGTATGCCTTAGGTATACCGACTACGAGAAGCTTAGCGGTCACAACAACTGGTGAGAAGATTCTCCGAGAAACAGAGCTTCCTGGTGCCATTTTAACTCGTGTGGCTGCAAGTCATATTCGCGTTGGAACATTCCAATTTGCTGCCCAATTGGGAACAGATGAGGAGCTTAAAGCTCTGGCTGATTATACAATAGAGCGTCATTATCCGGAGATTGAAAGAAATGATAACAGGTATCTATCACTTCTTCAACAAATGATCATCAAGCAAGCTTCATTAATTGCAAAGTGGCAGCACGTTGGGTTTATCCACGGAGTCATGAACACTGATAATATGACAGTTAGTGGAGAAACGATTGATTATGGTCCTTGCGCCTTTATGGATACATATGACCCTGAAACTGTTTTTAGCTCAATTGATGTTCAGGGCCGTTATGCCTATGGTAACCAACCATTTATAGGTGGATGGAATTTAGCACGATTTGCCGAATCTCTTATACCGCTTCTTCATGAAGATCAAGATAAAGCGGTTGAAATAGCTCAGGAAGAAATATCTAAATATATGGGCGTTTATGAAGCAAATTGGCTTAGTGGAATGAGAGCAAAGTTAGGTCTCTTTACTGAAGAAAAAGACGATAAACCATTAATAGATGACCTTCTTACCTTAATGCAGAAGCATAAGGCAGACTATACAAATACCTTTGTTGCCTTAACATTCGATAAATCAGATGACATGGAAATTTTCCGTTCCACTGAATTTGAACAATGGAAAGAGCGTTGGCATGAAAGATTAAGCAAGCAAAAAGAATCTAAAGAAGAATCACAAAAGCTAATGAGGAATCATAATCCTGCAGTAATTCCTCGTAACCATCGTGTGGAAGAAGCATTAGAGGCAGCTGAAAAACATGGTGATTACACCGTAATGGAGCACTTATTGGAAGCTTTAACCAAACCTTTTGCACATACTGCTGATCAAGAAAAATACTGTAGTCTGCCTCCTAAATCAGGTCAGCCTTACCGGACTTATTGTGGAACTTGATAGGTGAGAATAGAGGAGCAAACAAGGCGTTGTCTTCATTGGTTTATGAACGACAAAAGTGAAGTAGCAGGAAGAAGAAATATCGTTGATTGGACTTTTGAACGACAAAAGTGAAATAGCAGGAAGAAGAAATGTCGTTGATTGGGCTTATGAACGACAAAAGTGAAGTAACAGGAAGAAGAAGTGTCGTTGATTGGGCTTATGAACGACAAAAGTGAAGTAGCAGGAAGAAGAAATGTCGTTGTTTGGGCATATGAACGACAAAAGTGAAATAGCAGGAAGAAGAAATGTCGTTGATTAGGCTTATGAACGACAAAAGTGAAGTAGCAGGAAGAAGAAATGTCGTTGATTAGGCTTATGAACGACAAAAGTGAAGTAGCAGGAAGAAGAAATGTCGTTGATTGGACTTATGAATGACAAAAGTGAAATGTTAGGAAGAAGAAGTGTCGTTCATCGCGCCAATGAACGACAAAAGTGAAATAGTAGAGCGAAGAAATGTCCTTCATATGAAGGACATTTTCAATGTAGTAGTATCGGAACGGCTATGTTTTCAGAATACAAGTTAGCTTTCTGAAAACAACAATAACTTCCTATTAAATAATCTTTCAACTAAATAAACAAAAAGATTTGACATTACCAATACTACTCTAATAATATTATCTAGACCGGTTGTTATAATTTTGTGAGGTGCAAACGTAAAAATGGCAAAAAAGGAGAGTACAAAGGAAGTTATCCTTAAAACAGCAACATGCTTATTTCAGCGCCAAGGCTATCATGGAACTGGATTGAATCAAATCATTGAGGAAAGCGGAGCACCAAAAGGCTCCATCTATTATCACTTTCCAAATGGTAAAGAGGAAATTGCCTTGGAGGCTATTCATCAAATGAAACGGGATATATTGGAACGTGCACAGGAAGATTTGAGTGAGGGAGTAACAGCTGTAGAAGCATTTCAATTTTATATAAATAAAATTGCATCTATTTTTGATCATCCAAAAATGATTGAGGGATTATCAATAGGTCTTATTGCTTCAGAAATAGCTTCAACACACGAAAATTTACGATTAGCTTGTGAAGCTGTTTTTAAGGATTGGCAAGCTTTGTATGTTAATAAGCTTAAAGCACATGGCATGGAAACAGAGAAAGCAGAAGAATTAGGCTTAACAATAACTGCGTTGATTGAAGGAGCCTGTACACTATCTGCTACTCACAAAAATGGGGACCCTCTACGTGTAATTGCAAAACAGTTGCCGTTATTGTTGTCATAAAGAGAGAAGAAAGAAACCTAGTAGGAGGAAACAAATATGGAAATGAATGCACAAGCAAATGGTAAGGGAGTAACTGATACGAGTGAGTTGAGAGTTGTTCCGATTATCATTTCTTTTGTTGTTGCTGGTTTTATTGGTTTGTTTAGTGAAACAGCCTTAAACATGGCATTGAATAATTTGATTACAGGCTTTGGTATTAAAGAAACCACTGCTCAATGGTTAACGACAGGATATTTGCTAACACTTGGGATATTAGTTCCGGTATCAGGACTTATTTTACAATGGTTTACGACGAGGCAGTTGTTTATAACATCTCTTATTGCTTCTATAATTGGTACGTTCATTGCGGCAATTGCCCCAACCTTTAGTGTTCTTATGATTGCCCGAGTTGTTCAAGCGGTAGGAACAGCATTACTCCTCCCTCTAATGTTTAATACAATTCTATTAATTATCCCTCCACATAAACGTGGTAAAGTTATGGGGATTATTGGGCTAGTGATTATGTTTGCTCCTGCAGTAGGACCTACTATTTCAGGATTAATACTTAAGACATTATCATGGCATTGGATTTTTTGGATTTCATTACCATTACTCATTGCAGCACTTATTTATGGTATTATTTTTATGCAGGATGTAACGAAGCCAACAAAGCCTAAAATTGATATTTTATCAATTATCTTATCTACTATTGGATTTGGTGGTATTGTATTTGGTTTTAGTAATGCAGGAGAAGGTGGCGGTTGGGGAAGTCCAACTGTTATTGTTTCAATGGTTGCTGGAGGGGTTGCCTTAGTCTTATTCACTATTCGACAATTAACCATGCAACAACCTATCTTAAATTTACGAGCGTTTAAATATCCGATGTTTACAGTTGGCTTACTAATGGTTGTTGTATGTATGATGGCCATTCTTTCTTCTATGATTCTATTGCCACTTTATTTACAAACATCGTTGGCTCTAAGTACATTTGCAGCTGGTCTTCTATTACTACCTGGTGGAATCATAAATGGTATTTTATCACCTGTAATGGGAGGACTATTTGATCGTTTTGGGCCCAAATGGCTGACTATAATAGGAATAACGATCGTAACAGGCTCAATGTTTGGTTTTTCAACCATATCAATGGAGACATCTTCAGCCTTTATTATAGGACTTCATATTGTCATGATGGTTGGAATTTCTATGGTTATGATGCCTGCGCAAACGAATGGATTAAATCAATTACCACCTGAGCTATATCCAGATGGAACAGCTATAATGAACACACTACAGCAAGTAGCCGGAGCAATTGGAACAGCTGTTTCAATTTCAATCCTATCAGCTGGTACAAGTAACTTTATGGAAACAGTAGAAGACAAACAAAATCCATTAAACCAAGTGCTTGCCTTCACTGAAGGTATCCAAGACGCATTTGTATTTGCGATTATCCTATCAGTTGTTGGTTTGGTTATTTCGTTGTTTATTAAGCGAGTGAATGTAGAGCAGGTATAGTGGTGCCTGTCACCACCCGAATTTTCTTGTTTCACATGTGAAACAGTATATCAAACTGCTACTCAGAATTTGGGTAGCAGTTTTCGAGTTGAATAGGGTTAAGAGAAAACTAGAGTAATAAATAAAGGGAGGAAATTTTGACCTTGACTAAAGCAGAAACAATGATTGCTGAAATACATCATTTAGATGACAGGGGTTCAGGACAAGCCGTTATTTGGCGGGAAAACGAACTTGGTAATCCGAAGAAGTTAAAACTAACCATTCCACAAACACTTCCAGGGGAGAAGGTACGTGTAACAGTTGATCAACCAGAAAGAAGAAGAAGAAAGGTTCTACCTGAGGAGATCCTAGAAGCTCATTCTGATAGAATGGCACCACCATGTCCTCATTTTGATAAATGTGGTGGATGTGTGTGGCAGCATTGGCAATACACAGCCCAATTAAAACAAAAAACTGAGCATGTAAAACATGCAATCGAGGAACAAGGATTTAATCCTGAGCTAGTTAAAGAAACAATTGGCATGGATCAGCCTTGGCACTATCGCAATAAAATGGAGTTTACATTTGCTCCTGATGGATCTCTTGGGTTGCATGAGCAAGGGAATTTCCGTAAAGTAATCTCGCTTGAATCTTGCTTAATTGCAAGTAAAGAAATGGTCGAGGCTGCTATGGAGGTAGCAGTTTGGGTAAAAGATCATCAACTTACTGGATACAATAAAGATACCCACGAAGGATTGCTTCGTCATTTAATGGTTCGACAATCTTTTGCAACGGGAGAAATGATGCTGGGGCTTTTTGCAACAGAAGGACCAAATGATACACTTCATAAGGCTGTGGAAGATTTGGTTTCTAGAATTGAGTCAAAGCATCCACAGGTAAAAAGCTTGTTATGGCTTGAAAATACACAATGGGCAGATCGTACACAGTCTGAAAAAAGTCATACTTTAGCAGGACGAGATTTCATTTATGATGAAATGGATGGCTACCGTTTCCGTCTGTGGTTTGATACATTCTTTCAAACAAATCCAACTCAAGCTCAAAAGCTAGTTGATTTAGCCATCGAAATGGGCCAACCAAAAAAATCAGAAAGCATGATTGATCTTTTCTGTGGTGTTGGGACATTCTCTCTCCCATTTGCAAATAGAGTTGGAAAGCTTGCGGGTATTGAAATTGTAGAAAGTTCTATTGAATCAGCTAAAAGAAATGCAAGTGACAATGGAATATCTAATACGTATTTCTTAGCTAAGGATGCCAGAAAAGGAATTGATCAAGTACTAGAAACGTTTGGCAGCCCTGAGCTTCTCCTTTTAGATCCTCCTCGATCAGGTGCTGGTGGAAAAGTAATGAGAAGAATTGGGCGTTCCAAACCAGAACGAATTGTGTATGTATCTTGTAACCCTGATACATTTGCAACTGATATAAAAGAACTTGAACAATTTGACTATGAGTTGAAAATAGTACAACCTGTTGACCTATTTCCTCATACAGTTCATGTTGAATGTGTAGCATTATTAGAGCTAAAATAAACTATTTTTTATTCGAGGTGGATAACCATTGTGGTTGTCTGCCTTTTTTGTGGTGCCTGTCACTACCCGAAATTTGTAGAATCATGTCGCCAACCTAAAAAATATTATCCAGTACCTTGCAATGTTTACTAGGGTGGTATATTATGTTAATTGTGGTTATTAATTAATGTTTACTACCTTATAATGTTCAGTACTGGGTTATCCTGTTTAGGAGGAATATAATGAATGTCCAATTTAAAAAGGGAGCATTGGAGCTATGTGTATTAATTCTAATTTGTAGAAAGGATCAATACGGTTATGAATTGGCTCAAAATATATCGAGTAAAATTCAAGTGGCAGAAGGAACACTATACCCACTATTAAGAAGATTAACAAAAGAAGAATATGTGACAACTTATCTAGCTGAATCATCAGAGGGACCTCCAAGAAAATACTATTCACTAACTGATAAAGGTAAGGGGTATATGAATATTCTTATTGAAGAATGGACTCAATTTTCAAATGCTGTGAATGAATTTATTTTGGAGGGTACCGAAAGTGAAGAAAAATAACTTTATGGGAAAATTAGAGGAGCTTTTATCAAGTGTTCCAGAGGTAGACAGAAAAGAGATGCTTTATGATTATGAAGAGCATTTTACTGTTGGCTTGGAAGATGGGAGAACAGAAGCTGAAATCGTCAATGAATTAGGTGACCCACATTCTATTGCAAGGGATTTGCTTTCAGAATACAAGTTAACAAGGGTGGATCATCAAAAGCAAGGAAGTAACACAGTTAATATCATGTTAGCGGCTATTATGATGGGTTTTTTAAACCTAGTTTTTGTTCTAGGTCCTGCATTAGGGATTTTTGGCGTTTACATTGGATTAGTTGCGGCATCATTTATACTTATTATCTCACCTTTAGCAATAATTGGTTCAGTTATCTTTAACGGCCTTGAAGATCTCGCAATTGTTTTCTTTCTATCTTTGATTACATGTGGATTAGGTATTTTACTAGGAATCGGGATGTTAAAAACGGGGAAATTCCTATCCAAAACATTTCTTAAGTATATGAACTTTAATAAAAAAGTAATTTACGGGGGGAAAGGGGTAAAAGCGGCATGAAAAAAGCGGTTTTGTTTGCATTTTTCTTAATTGTTGTTGGTATTGCAGGTTCTGTTGTTACAGCAGCTACAACGGACGTGTTTTCACTTGAAATGAAAGATATCCTACAAGAGGAAGAGGTAAATGGGGATGAAATTCAGCATATAGAGGTTGGTACATCTTCAACTAATATAAAAATGGTTCCTTCAAAGGGAGATTCTATAAAAGTAAAATTAACTGGGAAAGTTAGTGAGAAACTGAAAGATAAATATAAGCTGGTTGTTACTGAAGAAGGTGATACAGTAAATATTGATGTAGAAAATCAAGATTTATACTTCTATGTTGGGTTTTCCTTTATCGAACTGAATTTAGAGATTGAAGTACCGGAGAAGGAGTATCAGTCCTTGGTTGTTGAAAGCTCTTCGGGAGATATAGACATCTCTCAGCTTAAAGTAGAAGAGTTTAGAACAGAAGCTAGTTCTGGAGATATTACGATTGATCAAATATCAGTTAGCACAAATAATAAGATGGAAGCTAGTAGTGGAACAATACATGTGAAGAATTCATCAGCGAGTGTTTTTGATTTAGGAGCTAGTAGTGGAGACATTATTCTCCAGAACGTTGATGGTCATGTTGAAGCGGAAACATCTTCAGGTAGTATTGAGCTGAATAACAAACAGGTTACGGGGAATATAAATGCACTGGCATCAAGTGGTGATGTGATTGTCCAGTTTGATGAATCTCCTAAGTCGCTTGCTGTTGACTTTAGAGGAAGCTCAGGAGAAGGCGTCATTGAGCTGGAAGGTTTCAGCTATGAAGACAAATCAGAGAATATCATCAATGGAAAGATTGGTAGTGGAGAGTATGAGCTTAAGGTAAGAACATCATCAGGTGATTTTCAATTAAAATAAGATTTCTCACAAAAAGGGTGCTACTATGTGGCATCCTTTTCTGGTCTTTTATCTCTTAAAATAGGCTATTATTTAGTTCACAATCCTACTGGACTTTCATACTTTAAATTAGTTATTACCCTAGGGATTAAAAAAATAAGCAAAGAACAGCGCTGTTGCTTTTAAGCTTTGGAGGCCTATAAAATGAGTAAAACGTATGCTTCATCGAGTTATTGTCCGTTACTTAGTTTATTAGAAACAGAAGAGGCAATAAGTAAGCTTAAGGATTTTTTTATTATGAACCTTTCTCAATCGTTAAATATCATGAAAGTTTCTGCTCCTATCGTGGTTAAAGCGGGGAATGGAATAAATGATAATTTAAATGGAATTGAACGTGTTGTTTCCTTTGATGCCTTAGACTCTGACTGCAGCATTGAGGTTGTGCAATCATTAGCTAAGTGGAAGAGGATGGCTGTCGATCGCTATGATTTTCAGCTAGGTGAAGGTTTATATACGGATATGAATGCAATTAGAAGAGATGAAGCTTTAGATCATACTCATTCTCTATACGTTGATCAGTGGGACTGGGAAAAAGTGATTTCTGAAGAACAAAGGAATGAACAAAAGTTAAGGGAAGAAGTTCAAAAAATTTATCAGTCTATTAAGCAAACAGAACATTATATATCCAGCTTATATCCACAACTTACTCCAACTTTACCTAACAATATTGTGTTCATTACAGCTCAAGAGCTTGAACATCTATATCCTCAAATCTCTCCGAAAGAAAGGGAGGATGAGGTTGCTAGAAAATATGGAGCTGTATTTATTATGGGTATCGGGGGAGAGATGCTGTCAGGAGAAAAGCATGATGGAAGATCACCAGATTATGATGATTGGACCTTAAATGGAGACATTATTCTTTGGAATCCTGTATTAGAAAGAGCGTTTGAAGTATCTTCAATGGGGATTAGGGTTGACCGGGATGCTCTTATAAATCAATTAAAAGCATCTAACTATGAAGATCGCAAATCACTAGACTATCATAAAGCCATCCTGAATGGAAAACTTCCTTCTACAATTGGAGGAGGAATTGGGCAATCAAGATTATGTATGTTCTTATTAAAAAAAGTTCATATTGGTGAGGTGCAAGCTTCCGTTTGGAGTGAGAAAATAATAAAAGAGTGTGAGGATCATAATATTCCATTACTATGAATTTAATGAGCGTACCTTAGCAGGTGCGTTTTTTATTATTAACTTTTTAATGAGCAAGGGATATAATGTAGTATTGACCGTCTTTATAAATCTTGACGATCAAATCAAGTGTTAGTTAACATCTTTAAGGAAATACTTAATGAGGTCAAATAATTAAAAAGGTGTTTTTATGAAGGAACTTAAATTTAAAATAAATAAAACTTTATACTATATTTTAATCATGATAATTATTCTTGTTATGGTAACAGGTGTGATGGTTGGAAATACTCATCTTGATACTTTAAACTTAGGGATATTTTTACATATAATTCTTGTTATCATACTATCAGTTTGTTTACTACTTTATCCAAAGTTTGAAACACATTATTTCAGAATGATGATCATGCTAACAGCGTCTGCCTATTTCTATGGTCTGTTTTTCTTATATCCGGAAACCTGGTCAACCTTTGTGTTTATCTGTTTAATTCCAGCAATCTCAATTTTGTATTTTGATCCAAGACTTTTTTATTTCTCACTTTTTTTAAATATAGTGCTAACTTCAGCAACATTTGCTTATATCGTTTTTATTGATCAAGGAGAATTTTATCCTCATATAAAACTTGATATAGTAGGAAATGTGATCAATTTTGCCGGTATACAAGCATTTCTCTCTTTACTTTTTTTCATTTCTTATTTCAGAATCAAGCAATTAAAAGGCTATTACGAACAAGTACAGCAGTCCGAAAGATTAAAGACGACAGGTCAACTTGCAGCGGCGGTAGCCCATGAAATTAGAAACCCTTTGACCGTAGTAAAGGGATTTCTACAGTTATATAAAAAAGAGGAATCATTCGATGAACAGGTAAAAAGAAATTTTGCCTTGATGATTGATGAATTGGATGCAGCTGAGCATGTTATTTCTCACTTTTTAACGATTGCTAAACCGGACAAAGAGGTAAAACTAGAGAAGATTGATGTGAAAGATGCTTTACAAAGTGTGGCTGATTTATTAAATTCTTATGGTCTTTTGAATGATAACAAAATTGATTTACATGTAGAAGAGAACTGTACTATCGCTATTAACTTAATAGAATTTAAGCAGTTAACAATCAATTTAGTAAAAAACGCAATAGAAGCTTCTAGCCACGGTTCTGGGATTACTGTCATAGGGGAAAAGGTGAAGAATTCAGTTGAAATAAGAATTGTAGATGGTGGATTAGGTATGTCTGAGTCAGAAATTAAGGATCTCGGCACACCTTTTTATTCACTAAAAACGAAGGGTACAGGATTAGGGTTGATGATTTGTTTTAATATTGTTGAAAAGTATAATGGAACGATTGAGTTTAATAGTGTTAAGGGCAACGGAACAACTGTTATCATTCGTTTTCCTTTCGTTCGTATAAAATAAAAGGGAGGGTGAAGACAAAATCCACTCCTTTTTATCATAACTATATAGAAGTCCGTAATCTTAGTCGAAGTAAAATGAGTATTTATACAATTTTGTAATAAATAGGAGTTGAAATAAATGTCCTATCTTTTATTAATCTTAGGTATTGCATTACTTATTAAGGGTGCTGACTTTTTCGTCGAGGGTGCATCAAGTATTGCTCGTGCTTTACATGTATCACCATTACTAATTGGGTTAACGATCGTTGCATTTGGAACAAGTTCACCAGAAGCTACCGTCAGTATAATTGCTGCATTAGAGGAAAACGCAGGAGTTGCAATAGGGAATGTAGTAGGAAGTAATATTTTAAATATCACCTTTGTTGTTGGGATAACAGCACTTATAAACCCCTTAAAGGTAGAAAATGAAACAATTAGAAAGGAAATTCCTTTTACATTATTAGCGAGTGTGGCCCTCCTTATTTTAGTAAGTGATGTAACGCTTCAATCCTTAGAAGCTAATTTCATTACAAGAAGTGACGGATTTATATTCTTGTTATTTTTTGCAGTGTTTTTGTATTACATTTTTGAGGTAGCAAGAAATAGTCGGGAGAAGCTGAAAGAAGAAGCTTCATTATCTAAAACAAATGCACCTTCATGGGGGAAAAATAGTCTTTTTACAATTGGTGGCTTAGTCGCTATTATTATCGGAGGAGACTTGGTCGTTGATCATGCTACTGTTATTGCTTATTCATTTGGGATGAGTGAAACATTAGTCGGTTTAACGATTGTGGCGATTGGCACATCTTTGCCTGAGCTAATCACTTCAATCACAGCTGCTGTTAAAAAAGAAGGAGATATTGCACTTGGTAATATTGTGGGAAGTAATATTTTTAACATATTATTTGTCCTTGGTGCAGCCTCTGTTATTTCTCCATTAGCAGTGGATAGCAAAATATTTGTTGATCTTATACTTATGATTGTCCTAACTCTTATTTTACTTGTATTCTCAAGAACCAGCTTCAGAGTAGGCCGTCGTGAAGGGACATTTCTTGTAGTTGCTTATATTTGCTATATGATTTATATCATAGTTAGAAACTAAAAGAGAGGATTGGAGGGGGAACGGGTTCCGTTTGATATCCCCAAATATAGTCATAAAATGAATTGCGAGGTCCAGATTTAAAAACTGGACCTTAATTTGTATGTGACAAAAAGTGTAGTTTAATCCATATGCGAATGGTATTTTAGTAAAAAATTGAAAAAAGCATACGCAAACATGAAATGTGAATGCTTTTGCATGGGTAGGTAGCTTAAAAACATACGCAAAACCCAGAAAAAGGAAAAGGTTGATACTGAAACGGCTATAATTGTAAAATTCACCCATATGCTATTGTTTTTTTAGTGAAAAATTGAAAAAAGCATACGCAAACATGAAATGTGAATGCTTTTGCATGGGTAAGTAGCTTAAAAACATATGTAAAACCCAGAAAAAGGAAAAGTTGATACTGAAACGTCTATAGTTGAAAAATTCACCCATATGCGAATGTTTTTTTAGTGAAAAATCGAAAAAAGCATACGCAAACATGAAATGTGAATGCTTTTGCATGGGTAAGTAGCTTAAAAATATATGCAAAACCCAGAAAAAGTAAAAAGTTGATACTGAAACGGCAATAATTGTAAAATCCACCCATATGCGGATGTTTTTTTAGTGAAAAATTGAAAAAAGCATACGCAAACATGAAATGTGAATGCTTTCGCATGGGTAAGTAGTATTAAAACATACACAAAATCCATAAAAAGGTAGAAGTTGATACTAAAACGGCTATAATAGTACCATTTATCCATATGCGAATGGTATTTTAGTTGAAAAATCAAAAAAGCATGCGCAAACAAGGAACATGAATTTTGTCATCCATTTGACAAATTCCCCCATCTAAAGATAGGTTTGAGGATAATGCCATACACAAATGACCATCAAAACAGTGTGCAATTTTGATGGTCATTCCGAAATACAATTAATGTTTGAGGTGGGTATCGGACTCAGATCCCCTCCTTTAACTAAATTGATTGTAAGGCATCATCTAAATTATCAAACCCACTAACATCATCAGTGTTTGCTTCATCTGTTTCAACAGTCCAGAGATCTTTACCAGGAGCTAATTGCCCTTCTTCTTTCATAAGATACGGAGTATGTATCATATATGTTTTTCCTTCTTTTCGAATGGTATATCCCATATGGTAAATATCTTTCTGTCCTTGCTCTTCAAACACACCAATATCCTCTATCCCATATTTAGTCATAAGAGGCTGAAAAGATTGTTGTAACTCTCTTACTACATCATCGCGATTAGTATATTCCATCATCATTGCTCCTTTCATCTAGCTATTCTTAATATGTCTGACAAGCCTTGATTTCATAATTAAAACTTAGGTGTTTTAAGAAAAAAGAGCTGCCCATTCCAACACAGTTGATATAAAAGATTGCTTGTTTTCTTTGAATTGTTTTATTCTATGCCCATTTGCACCGGATGGATGGGGAAAATTGAATAAATAAATATGATCATTCAGCTCATTATCTTTCATTAGGTTTTTTAAAATCTCTTCTACCACTTTACCTAATGGAATAATTAATGCAGGTGCTTTTATTTGTGAAAGCTCCTTAGGAAACATTTCATATGCGTAAAAAGTTAACAGCGAAGAATGGTTAATTTTGGGACGATGTCCAGTATAGTTTCTCCCTTGATAGAAAACAGGGTATTTTATGATTGATGTAGTATGGAGAAGGTCACGGTTTTCGCTAAACAAATAAGAAGAGCTTTGTATATGAAAAACATTTTGAATACCACAATGATCGAGCATGTCGATTAAATTTTTCCTCATTGCTCCTGAAAAGCTTGCAGCTATTTTGGCTTTTTTTAGTGTTTGTTCGAGTGTGGAAGACTCTGAAATAGGTAAGCAGTCAATTACCTGTTCGAAGGCGGCCTTCATTTGAGTCCAACCTGGTGTAATTCCTAAAATGACAATCTTAGCTTGATGGTTGATGTATTCATTATGTGGTGAATAATACATGGCCAACTCGTTATCTCGGTCTTGTTCAATCAAAAATGAAGGTGTTATTAAATCTTGTTTTTTAAGTGGCTTAGTAAGATTTGATGATTGGATAACAGGTAAGAAGGATTGTAGCTTGGATTCCATGATTTCTCTCCCATTAGTTATTGAGGTCTTATTTTATGTACTTTTCTAAAAGACATACATTAAGGGCATCTGGGGGAAATTGCTGTAGGTTTATTTCTGAAATTGTCGAAAAAAGGTTTTAATATAGGCTTGATGTGGAATGAAAGAAACAAACATCCATAATAAAGGAGCTGTTGATATGAAAGCACTGTATTTAAATACATCATTAAAAAAGAGTGATCAGGAATCTAACACAAGTGCACTTATGAAAGAGTCAAGATATTGGTTAGAAAATAAAGGGATTACAACCGAGGAATTAAGATTAGCAGATTATCAGATTGCATACGGTATGGAATCCGATATGGGTGAGGGAGACCAGTGGCCTGAGGTATTAGAAAAAGTCAAAGAAGCAAATATTGTTGTCGTTGGAACGCCTATTTGGTTAGGTGGAAATAGTAGTATCGCCACTTTATTAATGGAAAGATTATATGCTTCAAGTATGGAAAAAAATGAAAAAGGACAGAGCATTTTTTATAATAAAATTGGTGGAGCGGTTGTAACGGGAAATGAGGATGGTGCAAAGGATTCTGCCAAATCACTTCTGTACGGACTTCAGCACATTGGCTTTACCGTTCCGCCAAATGTTGATGCCTATTGGGTTGGAGAGGCTGGTCCAGGCCCTTCATATATAGAAGAAGGAAGAGGCAATGACTTCACGAACGGAAAGGTCAAAACATTATCTTATAACCTTGTTCATTTTGCAAAGCTACTAGTGAATCATCCTATTCCTGCTGAGGGGAATACTTTATAAAAGGGAAAACTAACTAATGAAGTCCAGAATTAGAAAAAACTAATTCTGGATTTTTCAATATTGACTTGTGGTAAATTATGGTATATATTTTTATTGAACAGTGGTTAATAAATGATAAGGAGAAAAAAATGTCACCTAGAAAATCAGTAGATAAAGAATTATCAAGAGAAATGATCCTAGACGTAGCAAGAATTCTTTTCGTAAAAGATGGATATGAACATGTTTCAATGAGAAAGATTGCAAAAGAGCTTGGGTATAGTCATGGAGCACTTTATTATCATTTTAAAAATAAGGCAGAGTTATTTTATGCACTAGTCGCAGATGGTTTTTTATTGTTAAATCAAAGGTTAGAAGAAGTCATGGAAAAGGAGCTTTCAAAAGAAGATAAACTAAAAGAAGTATTTCTAGCTTATATCCATTTTGGAATGACCAATCCAAGTCATTATGAAACGATGTTTCTTACAAAAGATCAAGAATTAAAAAGCTTTTTACAAGAAGAGCCTAATAACAGCTTTGAAAAATTTGCACAAGCGGTTCATTCTTTAGTGAACATAAACATTACACCGAAGGATATTTATTCAATCTTTTTATCTCTCCATGGCTTTGTAACTCATTTCATTTTTAAGGGGCAGAAATATGAGGATAATAAAGCTCTTGCAGAATCACATATCCAGTTAATTTTGCGTTCGATACAGTCATAATTTTTTTTAACATTAATTGAACGGTGGTTAATTAAAGGAGGAAGACAAATGAAAAAAGCGTTAGTACTTGGTGCATCTGGTGGTATGGGGAGTGCTATTACATTTGAGTTAATTTCTCGGGGAGTTAAAGTAATTGCTTTTGCTCGGAATATTAAAAAGTTACAAGCATTATATGAGGGAAACAACCTTGTAGAAATCCGAAAGGGAGATGTTTTTAACTATTCTCAATTAAAAGATGCAGCAAAGGATGTAGAGTATATTTATCATTCAGTAAATTTACCTTATCAGGAATGGGCGACAAAACAAGAACCGATGATAAACAATATTTTACAAGTGTCAGAGAATGTTGGGGCTAAACTTGCAGTTGTTGACAATATTTACTCTTATGCTGAAAGTACAGGGGAAAAAGCAACAGAGCAATATGCGAAAAATCCACAAACGAAAAAAGGGAAAATTCGTTTGCAAATTGAAAAGATGGTAATGGACTCAAAGGTTCAAGCATTTATTGCACACTTTCCTGATTTTTATGGACCATATGCTGAAAGTACAGTTCTCCACTATTTCCTTCAGTCAATAATCGATAATAAAAAGGCAATGTTTGTTGGGAACAAAAAAGTACCAAGAGAGTATATTTATACGCCTGATGGAGCGAAAGCAATGGTAGAGCTTTCTTTAAATGAAAAAGCTTATGGACAATGCTGGAATATTCCTGGTACAGGGGTGATAACAGGTGAAGAAATCATTAAAATCATACAGGAAATAGCAGGCTATTCAAAAAAGGTATCAACAATAACCAAAAATATGGTGCGTTTTATCGGGATTTTTGACCCCAGCATGAGGGAGTATGTAGAGATGTATGATTTGACTCAAAAGCCGTTAATTTTAAATGGAGAAAAATTAGAATGTTTAATTGGACCTATTCAAAAAACCTCTTATAAAGAGGGTTTAGAAAGAACATTGAATAACATGAAGGAAAAAATCTAATTTCTATATAATTCCAGAATGAAAAAGATGTCTTGAAATTGTGACATCTTTTTTAATTATATTGTTAGAATATCTTTCGTTTTACTAGATAAAGAGAGAAACATATTATAAGATTTTATATACATCTTTAAAATTGTGTAAATTTCCCTATTTTTCTTACTAGTCTAGTATATATAGTGCTATTATATAAGTAAAATTCTGACAAAATGAGGATGAATGATGAATAAGATTGGGCAAATTTCTCTAGTAACGATTTCAATATTGTATACAGGAATTGAAAAAATTTTATACAATGAGGCATTTTTTTCATTGGATTTTTTCGTTTTTACCATTATTGCCTGGATATGTGGACGGCAATATGATGTAGCAAGATATTATACAAAAAAGGCACGTGCAAGTGAAGAGAGTTACAAACAATTGATTGACTCTTTCCCTGAATCAATTATCATTCATCAAGACTTTAAAGTTATCTACATCAACAATGCAGCTGCTCTGATGGTAGGAGCTAATAACAAAAATGATGTTATTAGTAAGTCTCTTTTTGATTTCATCACACCAGGATATCAGGATCGTGTATATGAGCGTATGAAATTGATTAATAAAGAAAAACAGCCATTATGTAATATTGAATATGAAGTTCAGCGTTTAGATGGAGCGAGATTCTTCTTTGATGGTACATCTATGTCTATCACATTTGGTGAAAGAGATGCAGTTCTGACGATTGGAAAAGATATTACTGAGAAAAAAGAACAGACAGAACGTTTACTATTAAAATCAGAAAAGCTTGCCTTACTAGGTCAAATGGCTGCAGGAATTGCCCATGAAATAAGAAATCCTCTTACATCAATAAAGGGATTTATTCAGTTATTTAAATCGAATCAGTTAGAAGAAACGTATTATAATATTGTTTTATCTGAGCTTGATCGAATCAATTCAATCGTTGGAGAATTTCTTGTGCTCGCTAAACCAAGTGCTTCTATTTTCGTAGAAAAAGATATAAAAGAGTTAATAAAAGACGTGATAACATTAATGAGTACTCAATCAATTATAAATAACATTCAAATCTCTTCAGAATTTGATCCTGACCTACCTAAGATATGCTGTGAAGAAGCTCAGCTAAAGCAGGTATTTTTAAATTTATTTAAAAATGCAATTGAAGCAATGCCAAATGGGGGCCAAATTGAATTAAAAGTGAAGCTGATAGAAGCTGGGACAATATCTGTTCACCTTATTGATCAGGGGATAGGTATTTCACCAGAAAGATTACCGACCCTTGGTGAGCCCTTTTATACTACGAAGGAAAAGGGCACAGGGTTGGGACTAATGACTTGTTATAAGATTATAGAATCACATAAAGGGAAGATGACTATTCAAAGTGAAGTGAATAAGGGCACGACCATTCAGCTTACCTTACCGACTATGACTCAGCCCTTATTAAAAAGGGAATTCGTTTAGAAATGAGATAATAAAATAACAGAGGGTTACTTAAAGGCCCTCTGTTATTTTATTTATTTCTGAATTTCTTTTAATTGCTTAACCAACTCATGAAACAGCTCTTCGTCCCGGTCATCCAATGCTTTATTGATTCTGCTTTTCAGTAAAGCAACTTCAACAACTAAATCTGTTGCTTTTGCATCCTTTTCTGATTGTTCGTATTGTTTAATAGAATGAATTCGATGTGTTTCAACTAGCTGTGTATAGCGGTGATCAGAATGTTTACCAAAGTAATGGAGGATGAGATAAACTTTTTCAGAAGGGCTGCTCATTAATGAACCAAAAGCCCGTGAAACATCTTCTGTTTTTTGACCATTAGTGTAAAAGAGAAACCCTGATTCATCAGAATTAATACTTGAAACAACAATCGTACGGTCTTTTGGATGAACATAATCAGTAAAAGATAAGTTCTTTAGAATATGATGGTTTTTCTGAATATATTCTATAAGTCTCCGAGCTTCTTTATTTTTTAACTGATGGTTGTTCAAAAACCATTTTAGAAATTCATCTTTCTTACTAGTTGAGATCCAGTTCATATTATCCTCCTTTCTAGCACTCTTTCCTTCTATCATAACAGATCTATTATAGTAAATTACATACTTATCACCATAAAGGTATATTTTTTAACATGTTGATGGTAAGTTCTCTTACATCAGTTAATAAATAACAAATTATTGATCTTTACACTTATATATAGGTTAGATAATTATGTTATGATCGGGTAAAAGACAAGTATAATCAGGATTTAAAAGGGAGAACAGAATGGAAGAGAAGGATTATGAACACTTGCTTAATATTTGTACGTCAGGAGATCAGAAGGGGTTTCACAAGTCCTTTCATTATCATCGTTATGAACCTACTCCTTATAATGGATTAAAGCAGCTATTTTCCCAATATCAGTTGCAAAGTAATGATCGAATTGTTGATTTTGGATGTGGTAAGGGCAGGTTGCCATTTTACATTCACTACTTATTTGGATCTTCTGTAGCTGGAGTCGAGATGAACAAAGACTTTTATGAAATGGCAGTAAAAAATCGTTCCTGTTATTTAAAAAAAACGAAAAAAAATGGTAACAATATTATTTTTCACAATTGCCTTGCTGAACACTACCCAATTAAACAGGCTGACAATATTTTTTATTTTTTTAATCCATTCTCTATTCAAATCTTTATGAAGGTTATAAATAACATTATGTACTCCTTTGAGAAATGTGAACGACACCTTGAGTTGATCTTATATTATGCGGCTGAAGAATACATTTATTACTTAGAAAATCAGACGGCTTTTTCCCTAAAACAAGAGATTAAGATCAATGGATTATATGAGCAAAATCAGAATGAGAGATTTTTAATATATGAATTGTGAGATCATCCTTTAAAAATTTAAGCTATTTAGAGATTTCTACTTGATACGTTATAATCAGTATATAACTGTTTATTTTAAGGGTTGAAGAAGCGTTATGGATCTCATTAGAAAAGCAAAGTATTTGGTTGGTGGAAGGATCATCAAAACAGGAATAGCAGTTTTTCTGACTGTTATGATATGTGAATGGTTAAATTGGCCCGCAATGTTTGCTGCCATTACGGCTATTATTACAATTGAACCAACTGCCGCTAATTCAATAAAAAAAGCATTTGTACGTTTTCCAGCAGCAGCGATAGGGGCGGCATATTCAATTGCATTTAATGTTGTGCTTGGGGATCACTCATATACATATGCATTAGTAGCAATAGCAACAATTATGACATGTCATAAGCTACGTTTAAACGAGGGAACACTTGTAGCAACTCTTACAGGTGTTGCGATGATATCAACAGTTCATGACCACTTTATTGCTTCTTTTTTCATTAGATTAGGTGCAACAAGCATTGGTTTGCTCGTTTCTACATTAGTAAACCTGTTTGTAATGAGTCCAAATTATTCTCCAGCCATTCTTAATAAAATACGTGATCTCTTTTTAGAAACAGGAGATTTTATTGAAAGTCGTGGATTAGAAGTAGTGAACTTACATTCTAAAACAAATAGAAATGAGTCAAGAAGCTGGTTTCAAAAATTAATGAAGAATATTGAAGCAATTGAGGTGCTTTGTCGCTATCAAAAGGAAGAATGGAAATATCACCGTTTTAGCCGTCAGGATATGAGAACGTTTCATTATGAGTATAAAAAGCTAAATATTCTACGGCAAATCCTTTACCACGCAGGAAACTTACTTACAATTTCAAATCAAAAGGTTAAGGTAAGTGAAAAAAATAAAGATCTTGTGGTAGAAATCGTTCGCTCAATAAAGGATATTCTTCATCATCAACAGTATGAAATAGAAACCTCACATTTTGAGAAAATAAATCGGGTAACGGAGTTATTTTGGGATAGGAAGCCTGACCATTGTGACAGTCATCATTGTTTTGCGCCGGAAACTGTTATCTTTTACGAACTCATTTCGATTTCTGATTTATTAGAGGAGCTAAATCATATCCAATCGTTAGAGCTTCGTCATCAAAAATTATATCAAAAAGAATGATACTTTAGGCTTGCCAATTGGTGAGCTTTTTTTAGTTTATTCCTACATTTTTGGTTATTTTTTAAGAAATACTAATTTACACTACTATGTCCTAAGAAAGGGTGTACATATTTGCCTGAATTACCTGAAATGGAGAATTATAAACGTATTTTTGAAAAAAAGCTTGTTGGTAGAAAAATTGAAGCGGTTGAAGTTACAAGGGAGAAATCAATCAATAAGCCTGTTTTAGAGTTTGTTGATGCTGTTCAGGGGAAAACATTAGTGGCCGTCGAACGACGGGCAAAGCATTTAATATTCAAGCTGAATTCAGGAGAAAATCTATTATTACATTTGATGCTCGGGGGCCTCATGTATATTGGAAGTGACCAAGATAGTCCAGATCGCACAAAGCAGGTCACCATTTCTTTCGGTAATGATTTATTATATTTTATCGGGCTGCGTTTAGGATATCTTCATTTATTATCAAATGAAGAATTGGAAAAGGATTTTCATGATTTGGGACCAGAGCCACTTAGTCCAAACTTCACGCTTGAAGCTTTTGATCAAAGTATTCAGAAGAAAAGAGGTGCTTTAAAAACAACTCTAGTCAATCAAAGTTTCATTGCAGGTATCGGAAATCTATATTCAGATGAAATTTGCTTTGAAGCGAAGCTGTTACCATCTAGAAAAGGAAATGAGCTATCAGTACAAGAACGCTCTGCACTTTTCCATGCCATACAAACAATTTTAAATAGAGGTCTTACGTATGGTGGATATATTGATATGCCTGTTTTTAAAACAGACAATTTAACAGGAAGTTATGATCATCATTGTTATGTCTACAATAGAGAAGGAGAGCCTTGTCCTAGGTGTCAATCTTCAATAATTCGAGATGAACTATCATCAAGAAAAACGTTCTACTGTTTACAATGCCAAAAATAGTAGTGTTCTTTAATTGAGGCTATATTCTTGAATTAATGATGATTCTTGGATATGATAGATTAAGGGAATGAAACCGGTTTCCTAATTGGGAATAAAGAGGTGTTTTAAATGAAATACAGACGTTTAGGAAGTACAGATTTAAAGGTTTCTGTAGTAGGGGTAGGAACATGGCAGTTTGGAGGAGATTGGGGAAAAGACTTTTCTCAAAATGAAGTTGATGCGATTCTCTCACATGCTAAAGGTTTAGGAATTAACTTGATTGATACAGCTGAATGTTATGGACCACATCATATGTCTGAAAAGTTTATTGGTGATTTTCTTTCCAGAGATCGTCGTGAAGACTGGGTGCTTGCATCAAAGTTTGGTCATAAATGGCATGACAATTGGGAACATGCATGGAGTGCAGATGCTGTGCGGGTACAATTAGAGGAATCATTGAAGGCATTAAAGACAGATTACATTGATCTATATCAATTTCATTCAGGTCCTGATGAGGTTTTTAATAATGATGATTTATGGACAATGCTTGATAAGCAGGTTCAAGCAGGAACAATCCGTAATTTAGGTATTTCTATCGGCGCAAACGATAATATCTATCAAACATCAAAAGCTACTGAGTTAAATGCTAAAGCAATTCAAGTTGTTTATAACCGTATTGATCAAGCACCTGAAGAAGAAGTATTTCCTTCATGTATAGAGCAGGATTTAGGCGTATTAGCCAGGGTACCATTAGCAAGCGGATATTTAAGTGGGAAATATAATCCTGGTGCAACATTTAGTGACAATGTCAGAAAAAATCATGAACAACAAGAAATCGATGAAAAGCTGAAACTAGTTGCAAAGATAAAGGAACAAGAAGTGCCAGAAGGAGTAAACATGGCAACCTGGGCTTTAGCATGGTGTCTTCAGCATCCTGCAGTCACAACTGTTATTCCTGGATGCAAAAGCCCAGAGCAAGTGGAAGCAAATGCAAAGGCTGCAGATTTGGTAAAAGATCATCATCCATCAGATATAGAGTAATGGCGAAAAGGTAGAGGGATGCCTAACAAAAAATGGTCCAGCTTATGAGCTGGGTCATTTTTTGTATGTGGGGAGGAACTGTATAATTATTCGTATACGTACTGCAAAAGGGGGAAAAGCATACGTAAAAAAGGAGTATGCATGCTTCAGTAAAGTAACCTTCATGAGATCCAATAAATGATGGTGAAAATGGTCAAGATTATATTTTTATAAAAAGGTAAAAAAGCATACGCAAATAAGGAATATGCATGCTTTTACATAGAGAAGCAGTAAAAAACCATTCGTAAGATCCAAAAAAAGTAAAAATAGATCCTAAAAGCAAATAAATTTGTAATTTTTTTCTATATACGTATCGATTTTTGATGAAAAAGGAAAAAATGCATACGCAAATAAGGAATATGCATGCTTTTACATAGAGGAGTAGTAAAAAACCATTCGTAAGATCCAAAAAAAGTAAAAATAGATCCTAAAAGTGAATAGAGTTGTAACTATTTTCCATATACGTATAGATTTTTGATGAAAAAGGAAAAAATGCATACGCAAATAAGGAATATGCATGCTTTTACATAGAGGAGTAGTAAAAAACCATTCGTAAGATCCAAAAAAAGTAAAAATAGATCCTAAAAGCGAATGAATTTGTAACTATTTTCCATATACGTATCGATTTTTGATGAAAAAGGAAAAATAGCATACGTAAATAAGAAATATGCATGCTTTTACATAGAGGAGTAGTAAAAAACCATTCGTAAGATCCAAAAAAAGTAAAAAGTTCTTCTTGAAAATGACCTGAATTGTGATAATGCCTGTAATAGATAAAGTAAAAAAGATAGCGGGAATCCCCTATCTTTTTTACTTTATCCAAGTACTTTATCTATCTAGTTAAAGGAACCGGACGAACACGTTAGTAATAACCTATAGAAAGGAGCCTAAGAAAATATGTACAGGTGCTCTTTACAAAGTTTGAAGGGGGAGTACTATGAATCGAAATGCTCATCATCAGTTTTCTACAAAAGCAATTCATGCTGGATATGACCCGAAAGAACATAGTGATAGCTTAACACCACCAGTTTATCAAACATCCACCTTTACATTTTCGACATTAGAACAGGGAGCAAAGCGGTTTTCTGGAGAAGAAGAGGGCTATATCTATTCCAGACTTTCGAATCCAACAGTTGCGGTTTTAGAAGAGAGGATGGCTCAGTTAGAAGATGGGGAAGCGGCTCTTGCCTTTTCATCAGGAATGGCAGCAGTTTCTGCTGCTCTTATTGGGCTGACAAAAACAAATGACCATATTTTATGCTCAAAAGGAATATATGGATGCACCTTTGGACTACTACAATTATTGAAAAATAAATATCATATCGAGTATTCATTCTCAGATCTATCTACAACTGAAGAAATATGTTCACAAATAAAAGAAAATACGGCGTGTATTTATATTGAAACACCAATAAATCCTACAATGCGATTAATTGATTTAGAAAAGGTAACAGCAGTTGCAAATGAAAAGGGAGTCAAAGTAGTAGTAGACAACACTTTTTCAACTCCTTATTTGCAAAAACCCATTTCTTTAGGATGTGACCTCGTCATTCATAGCGGCACGAAATATATTGGTGGTCATGGAGATGTTATGGCAGGTGTAGTTGTTGGTAGTGACGAACTGATTAAGACTTTAAAGGGGACGGTACAAAAGGACATAGGTGGCGTTATTGCACCGTTTGATGCTTGGCTGTTGTTAAGAGGAATAAAAACACTAGCTGTTAGAATGGATCGACATAGTGAAAATGCAGAGAAAATTGCTTTAAGCCTTAAGAAACACTCCAAAATTAAAAATGTCTATTATCCTGGAGATCCAGAACATCCTGACTATCACATTATGAAAAAACAGATGAGAAATGGTGGAGGTTTACTTTCTTTTGAACTGAAAGGCACATACGAAGATACGGTGAGATTTGTTAATCAACTTAAGCTTATCCCAATAGCAGTGAGCTTAGGTGATGCGGAAACACTTATTCAGCATCCTGCATCGATGACACATTCAGTCATACCTGAAGAAGTGAGGATTAAAATGGGCATAACAAATCAGCTATTAAGGCTATCTGTTGGTCTGGAGGCTTGGGAGGATATTTGGGAAGACATAAATACTGCCTTAAAGGCTATTTAAAGACTAGTAGTGAAAAGCTGCTAGTTTTTTATTAATGTCATATCACGGTTTAGTGGTATCACATTCAGCCAAGAAAACACAAGATTTAGGCTAGTAAAAAGGACAGGTTATTTCTAGATTGGATACACATGTAGCTACTGTCCTTTTTACCTAGCTGCAGGATTTTAGTAGTAATTGTGTTTCGAAAATTAATCGATCCAATTCTTGGCTATATTTAATTGTTTCAGGACTATTTATCCCTTTTGTTTGTGCAGAAGTAATCATCAGCTTTCTTACTAAGTCTATTTTATGCCCTAATTCCGGATTTATCGTTTCATTCATTTTGCATAACCCCTATACTAAACAAATCTTATATACCTATTATTATAGATAATTGTTAATTATGGAATGGCTTCGACAATCAATCTATGTATCAGACAAAATTTTTACCCATTTTGACAAATTTTTAACACCCAACTTCTCGTCTAGTTCTATTTATTCAATTAAAAACTTTACTAGATCATACTAAAAAGTCCTTTTTTGACCATAATAATCCATATATCCAATTACAAATAGGATGTAGGATGTGTTGTGATGAGAACTTTGATGTTAATTGCAATTTTTATGATCTTAAGTGTATTAGTGGCACAAATAGACGCATTGCTTTATAAGACAGATCTCTGGAATGAGCTTAAAACACTGTTAAGAATAGACCCAGGATCAAACAAATGGATGGTTTATGCTTTTTTATTGATAGGATTTATCTATTCTATCGTTAACGGAGTAAAGGAAAAGCTACAAAAACTCAAAAAAATTGGAAGTTTTGAATAGGTATGAAACAACAGGTAGAGAAAATCTCACTTTGGCAGCTGTATATTCTTATTATTTGTTTTCAAATAGGAAGTGCAACACTTGTTGGTATTGGGAATGAGGCAAAGCAGGATGCATGGATTGCCATTATAATAGCAACGGTATTTGGAGCCTGTCTTATACTGTATTATTTCTTTTTGCTTTCTAGATTACCAGGAAAGAATTTATTTGAAATATTCGGTTTTTGTTTTGGAAAATGGATAGGGAAGTTTTTAACACTACTGTATGTCATTTATTTTTTTTATATTTCCGCAAGGGTTTTACGAGATTTTGGTGAGCTACTTGTTTCGACTATTTTTGAAGTAACACCATTGGAGATCATCTCCATCACGATGATGTTGGTGATTATTTATATGCTTCAGCTTGGATTGGAAGTGCTTGGTCGAACAAGTGAGGTGTTTTTTCCTTATGTTGTAACTTTTATATTAGTAACGGGTATTGCCATTTGGCTTTCAGGGGGCTTAGAGATTAGTAATTTACGTCCTGTATTAGGAGATGGATTTAAGCCAATTAAAAAGGCATTATTCCCGCAGTTAATTACTTTTCCATTTGGTGAAGCCATTACATTTATGGTTGTTGGCGCTTATATAGGTGCTAAGAAGCGTGTGGGAAAAGTTAGTGCTGCTGCGGTTGTAACAAGTGGACTTATCCTTACGTATGGTTCATTTATTCAAATTGCCACACTAGGGGCAGATTTAAAGGAGAGAGCAACATTTCCTTTATTAAGTGCTTCAAGGGAAATTTCTTTACTTAACTTTATAGAAAGGGTCGACTTAATAATTGTCTTCTTTGTTATGTTCGGAATTATTGTAAAGGTAAGTTTGTTTTTCTATGGGGGACTAAAGGGGCTTGAATACATTATAAATAAACCGTATCGAAGTATGACGTTGCCAATGGGTACATTAGTTGCTTTTATATCTGTTGTGGTTAGTCACAATTTTATCGAGCATATAGAAGAGGGACTAGTATTTGTTCCCTTTTATTTACATCTTCCATTTCAGTTTGGAATTCCGATGCTTATCCTTCCTATCTTGTTGTGGAAAACAAAGAAAAAGGAGACGACTAGCCTATGAGTATACTTTCGACACTATTTAGAAGAAGAAGTAATAAAAATAGTGGGAAAACATCAGAGAAGGAACTCTATGATAAAGAAGGTATACCAAAGAACTATGATTTTTCCCTAGAGAAAAATATACAAAGTATAAAAGAAATATTTTATTCAACGTCTGATTACGAGGAAATAAACATAAAAGTCGGAAACCTTGAGGGATGTGTTTGTTATTTAGGAACAACTTTAAGTAAGATAGATTTGAATTCGCAAGTCTTAGAACCACTAAGGTCTGCCTTTCAAAAGGATGAAGAAGCTTATCAAGATATGAATTTGATAAGAGAAGCATATTTTCCAGCAGTATCTTATGAATTTGCTGAAACATTGCATCAGCTTGTTTGGTATATGCTGAATGGTTTCGCAATTGTGATGGTTGACCAACATACGAAGGCTTTAGCTTTAAATATCGGTGGTACCGAAAAACGGTCTATAGTAGAGCCGAGTACACAGACAATTATTCGTGGTCCTAAGGATGGATTTGTTGAAGATCTTCACACAAATATTGGGTTGGTCCGTAAAAGAATAAAAAATCCCAGATTGGTATTTGAAGAGTTCAATGTAGGAAGTGACTCTAATACACAGTTGGTCATTGGCTACATGAAGGGAATTGTAAATGAGGATATCCTAAGTGAGGTAAAGCAAAGAATTAACAAGATTAATGCTTCCGGTTTATTAGACACAGGGAATGTAGAAGAGTATATAACGGATCAAACCTTTACGTTTTTTCCGCTAGTTTTTAATACTGAAAGACCTGATAGCATAAGTGGAAATATCCTTGAGGGGAAAATTGCCATCTTTTTAGATGGAACACCCTTTGTCTTAGTTGTTCCAAGTGTATTTACTGATTTTTTTCAGTCAACAGAGGATTATTATCAGCCGTTTTTTATGACAAGCTTTATTAGGGTAATCCGTTATATTTCGTTTATGATTACTCTAACTTTTCCTTCTTTGTATGTAGCGATTACAACTTTTCATCATGAATTACTGCCTACTCCTTTATTAATTAGTGTACAAAGTCAGCGGGAGGGAGTTCCATTTCCTGCAGTGATTGAGATTTTACTTATGGAGCTTACATTTGAAGTATTAAGAGAAGCTGGAATTCGAATGCCACGCGCCGTTGGCCAAACATTATCAATCGTTGGTGCACTTGTTATTGGACAGGCTGCAGTTGAAGCAGGACTTGTTTCAAATGTATTAGTCGTTGTTGTTGCGTTTTCTGCCATTTCAAGCTTTGTTTCACCAATCTATAATTTCTCAATTGCAGCGCGGTTAATTCGATTTATTCTAATATTTATGGCTGCTTCTTTGGGGCTTTATGGAATTTTTTTATCATTAATTGTAATGGTTATTCACTTAGTAAGTTTACGAACATTTGGAATTCCATATTTAACACCGGTGGCACCATTTAAACTGAGAGATCAAACTGATGTTTTTATTCGATTCCCTCTATGGGCTGATAAATTTAGACCTTCTTATTTAATGACCAAATCACCAATGAAAATGAAGGATACTAAAAAACCATCACCTCCCGAACAACAATCAGAAGGGGAAAAGAAAAATGAATAAGAAAATGCTATATTTATTTCTCATTTTGACTTTTTTAATGACAGGTTGCTGGGATAGGGAAGAATTGGATGATATATCAATTGTAACAGGAATTGCCGTGGACCCAGGGGATGAGAAAAAGTATCGAATGACAGTCGAAGCTATCATTTCATCAGAATTTGGCAAACAGAGTGCGCAAGGAAATACACCGGTTGTTTCATATTCGTTGGAGGGCAATTCTCTTTCGGAGCTATCAAATAAAATGAATAAGGGTCTAACGCGTAAGTTGGTTTATTCTCATACAAGGGTTTTATATATAAGTGAAGAGGTAGCGAGGGAAGGCCTTTTTGGCTTTCTAGATTTTTTGGATCGCAGTGGTCAATTTCGAAATGATTTTAATATTATGATCACAAAAGGAAACCCCGCTTCCGAATTTACAAAAATCACTTATCCTACACAGAAGAGTCCGTCTCTAAAGGTAAATACTCAAGCAGAGACATTTACTGAGGAGTGGGGTGGAGATCCTAATGTTAAGCTATATGATTTTATATCTTCGATTATTTCGAAAGGCAAGAGTCCTGTTGCGGCATCGCTCAAAATAAAAGGTAATGCAGAAGCAGGGAAAACAGTAGAGAATAATAAGGCACTTGAACCTGAAGCGCTAGTTGTTATGGATGGTATGGCTGTTTTTAATAATGATAAGATGATTGGGACATTATCTCTTGAAGAAACAAGGAATTTTTTATGGACACAAGAACTTATGCAAACAAGTTTAAGTATCCCATGCGGTGAATCTGATCAAGCTAATGAATATTTTTTAGATGCGCGGATAACAATGTCTAAGTCTAACTTGGAAGCAAGCTATAAAAATGGTACTCCGCAAATTAAACTAAGTATTAATGGTGAGTCAAGGCTCCAAGGAATCCATTGTCCTCGCGATATAACAAAACTTGATGTTTTTACAGATTACGAAGAGAAAATTGAAGAGTATATTAAGAAAGAAATGATTTCCCTTATAACGAAAGTACAGGAAGAGTATGAAGTTGACATATTTGGGTTTGGTGATGCTCTAAATCGTCAGAACCACAAGAAATTTTTAGAAGTACAGGAACAATGGGATGAAGAGTTTGCAAAGGCTGAACTGGATGTGTATGTTGATATGCATCTCATGAGATCAGGAATAAAAAATAAAAGCTTTAATGAGGATATCAAAGAAAAAGAAAAAGAAAACTAAATAAAAAAAGCCAACCCCTTCGTCACGCCACAAATGAAAGTGTTACGCCGAAGAAGGTTGGCTTATTAAAATTGTATCATGTTTTCATTATATTTATACGTTGCTTAAAACAGATTGAATAAAGTGAGCTACACCATTTTCATCATTTGTTACTGTCACCAAATCTGCTACTTCTTTAATAGAATTTTTTGCATTGCCCATAGCAATACCTACTCCTGCACGAGATAGCATGGAGAGGTCATTCATGCTATCTCCAATTGCTGCAGTATGTTCTAAAGCAATACCAAGCTTTTCAGATAGTAATTCAAGAGCAATTCCCTTTGATGCATTCTGATGCTCTAGTTCAAAGTTATGATTTGCTGAGGACACAATCGTAAGACCTTCAATTTGGCCATATTTTGACCAGCCTACTTTTAATTTCTCCTCAAAAAATGAAAATGCAAGAATGTTATAAACTGGTGTGTCAGCTTCTTCAATATTTTTATATGAATCAATAAATGTAAATCCTGTTTGACTAAATTGCTTTGATAAGGCTTCCTCTAAATGATGAATAGAAACATCAGGATTAGCACTTTGGATTCGATCTATTTCAATCTGTAATAGCTTTCGCCCATTATTAGGAGTATAAATACAAGAAGAACTAAAAACCTCGTAGTAAAAGCCATCCTGTTCCAATGAATGTAGCACTTTATAGGCAGTTGTAGGGTCAATTGGTTGATGGTGATAAAGATTACCTTCTGGATCATAGATTGTTGCTCCGTTCGCTGCAATGATCCATGTTTTAATGTCTGTATCCTTAAAAATTGCCTGAACATCAAAATGGGCACGACCTGTTGCAATAACAATTTCAATACCAGCATTTTGTGCTTCTTTTATCGCTTGGATATTTTCAAGGCTGATTTCATTCTTACTATTTAGCAATGTTCCATCAAGGTCAATAGCTATAAGGCTAGTCATTAAGTATTTCCCCTTCCTCATTATGAGAAGTAATGAATATTTCCACTCCATGAGTATCTAATAAATCTTGAAATTCTTCATTCGGTTCACGATCAGTGATTAGTAAATCAATTTCTTTTAGTTCTGCACATCGAAAATAGCCCGTAATACCAATTTTCGTATGATCTGCTAGTAAAATAACCTGCTCAGCTTGCTGAATCATTTTTTGCATCACTTTCCCATCTTCCTCATGAGCTACTGTTACACCATTCACAGATATTCCGGCACAACCTACAAAGGCCTTATCAACATGGTAATAAGATAGTTTTTCGATCACAGAACTTCCATATAAATAGCGGTGTTCTTTATGAAGTTCGCCTCCAAGCAGTTGAATATGTGCTTGTGAATTTTTAATTAGAATGTCTGCCAGATTAATTGAGTTTGTAATAACCGTGCATTTTACATCTTCCATCTGCTCAGCACATGCCTGAACAGTTGTTGAAGTGTCAAGAATAATGTAGTCGCCAGGTTGAATAATAGATGCTGCTTTTTTGCCAATTTGTCTTTTTTCTTCTGATACCATGCTTAAACGATTAACGTAATCTTTGATTTCATGTTTAGGTGAAGGGAGGATGGCACCACCCCGAGTACGGATAATAGATTTATCTTCTTCTAATTTCACAAGATCTCGTCTGGCTGTGTCTCTAGATACGTCAAACAACTCGCATATTTCTTCAATTGAAATGCGCTTGGATATTTTTAGGTGTGCAAGGATTGATCTTAATCGTTCTTCTTGGAACATTATGTTACCCCTTCGTGTTTTTAAGTATTAATAAGTATTTATAAGTTATTATAAGTTATTGTAAGTATATTTTCAAATGCTTATTTCATCTCTAAGTATTTTTGTGTTTATATCTAGAGGTATATTGTCTGTTATAATGAGTTTCTGGGAGGTGAAGACATGATAAAGCAAAAATATAAACTAAGTACAATCATTATTTTGTTCGTTTGTTTAGTCGTGCTTCTTTCGCTGCTCCTTACTGATTTGTTAATAAGTCAAACAGTAAGCAAGACAATACGAGAAAATCAAGAAGAAAAAGCAAAGATTGTTTCAAGAACAGTTGCAAAATCTGTAATTGTGAAAAATGGACTAGTAAATAACCAACCTTATTCGAGGGAGATTCAAGATTACACTGTTGATATTCAGAAAGCAGCAGATGTTATGTTTGTTGTCGTAATGGATATGAATGCAGTAAGAAAATCACACCCTAACCCTGATTTAATTGGGAAGAAATTTAAAGGGGGAGATGAGAAGGCTGTTCTTAATGGTAAAGAGCATGTTTCCGTTTCAGAAGGGACGTTGGGACAATCATTAAGAGCTTTTACACCTATATATAATCATGAACAAGAACAAATAGGGGCAGTTGCTGTTGGGATCTCATTGAATAATGTGGAACAAGCTTTAGAAAGAGGGCATCGTACCATCATAATTGCCTCAATTATTGGTGTTTTAGTTGGTATTTTAGGTGCAATATTGTTAGCTAGATATATAAAAAAGATCTTATTTGGTCTTGAACCATTTGCCATTGCAAAAATACATGAAGAAAGAAATACAATGCTGCAATCTGTTCATGAGGGTATTATTGCGGTTGATAATGAGGCGAATATTACTCTAGTAAATAGATCGGCTTTACAAATTTTCAAAAACACTGGTCTACCAGCACAGCCTGTTGGGATGAAGATATCAGAGTATTTACCATCCTCAAACTTGGATCGCGTTCTTAAAACGGGAAAAGCAGAGCAAGATGTTGAGTTAACGATAAATGGGGTTTCCATATTGGTTAATAGAGCACCCCTAATAGTAAACGATCAAATTGTTGGAGCTATTTCCACCTTTAGAGATAAAACGGAGATCAATCAATTAGCTGAACAATTAACAGGGGTTCGTACCTATGCAGATGCATTAAGAGCTCAATCTCATGAATTTATGAACAGACTTCATGTTATTCTAGGTATGATTAAAATGGAAAGCTATGAAGAGCTAAGGAAGTTCATTGCTCAGGTTGTTAATCATGGTGCACATGAGGTCGGGCAAGTGACTAAAAATATGAAAGATCCAGCACTAGCAGGTTTTTTACTTGGGAAGCTTAGCTTTGCAAGGGAAAATAAAGTAGAAATGATCATTGATTGTGATACGCTTATTCCTGAACCGGATGATCCAAGAATTACCCATGAATTAATTACGGTTATTGGCAATTTAGTTGATAATGCTATTGAAGCGATGGCTCATCTTGATAATAAAATCTTGCAGGTTAAATTTCATTATGAAGACTCTTCTTTACAAATAAAAATTAGGGATTCAGGTCCTGGACTTCATAAGGATCAATTTCCGCATCTATTTACGAAGGGGTACTCCACAAAGGGAGATAATCGTGGGTTTGGATTATATTTAGTAAACAAAAGTGTGGAATATTTAGAAGGAACACTTCAAATTAATTTAAGTATCAAAACAGGAGCGGAATTTATTGTTCAAGTTCCTTATAAAGGAAGGGAATCAACGAGTGATTAATGTTTTAATAGTTGAAGATGATCCAATGGTTGCAGAATTTAACAAGCGATATTTAGAGCAAGTAGATGGTTTTTTATTAGTGAATATCGCAAACAGTGTGAAGGAAGCTTTAGATGTTATTGAGGAAAAAAATGTGGACCTTCTTCTCTTAGACGTATTTATGCCGGGAGAAAATGGTTTATCTTTACTCAGAAAAGTTAGAGAAGAAAAACAAGATATTGATGCCATACTTATTACAGCTGCTTCTGATGTTGAGAAAATTCAAGAAGCTCTTAGAAATGGTGTGGTCGATTACTTAATTAAGCCTTTTGAATTTGATCGGTTTGAACAGGCTCTAAGGACTTACCGAGATCAATATTTTTATTTAAAAAGGCAAAGAACGATTAATCAAGAGGAACTTGATCAGCTTTTATTAGTAAAAGAAGAGAATAATAATCAAGGTATTTTAAAGCCTCTACCAAAAGGGTTATCAAGAAAAACTCTTGTTACGGTTCTTGAAGCTGTAAAACAACAGGGGAAAGCACCCTTTTCTACGGATGTTATCGCAGAGGTGACGGAGATATCGAGAGTTTCTGTTAGGAAATATTTAAAGTTTCTAAATGATATTAGAGTTATTGATGAGACATTAACATACGGCATTGGGAGACCTCTATATTCCTATATATATAATGCTGACAAACAATATTTGCTTGATGGATATGAATAATGGACAAGCAGCTAATGCTGCTTTTTTTAATTTCAAAAAGGTATCAATAGTTTCAAAATATATAAAATGTCTGAATATTTCAGTAAACTTAAAACAGATTATGAAAGCGATTACTCATTCTAAATAGGTAATGACTAATGGAAATCATATTAATAGTGTAGTTTAACAAGAATGCAGGAAAAAGAGCATTTGTGGGCTAGATGTAATTTTTTTAAGGAGGGAATAAGAATGGAATCAACAGCTAAGAAGCTATCATTTGATGAAAATATTGAAGAATTGAAAGCGAAACCAAAATTAAAAATATTTAATACACCAATTTTATGGTTTGCTTTATTTGGTGTGATTACGTTGATTAGCATGTATACAGGTAGTTTACCAGGAGGTATGATTGGTAGTTTGCTTGTTATGATTATATTAGGTGAAGCTTTTGGGTGGTTAGGTGATCGTACACCAATCGTTAAAACCTTTCTTGGCGGTGGGGCAATTGTCGCAATCTTTGGTTCTGCGTATATGGTCTACAGCGGACTTCTACCAGAAACCATTACAACTTCGGTAACTGATTTTATGAAAACAGGTGGATTTCTAGATTTCTATATTGCCGCATTAATTACGGGTAGTATTTTGGGGATGAATTCTAAAATACTAGTCAAGGTTGGATTACGCTATTTCTTGCCGATCTTTGGGGCTGTAATTGGGGCAATTATTATTGCAGGTCTTTTCGGTTCACTTGTTGGTTTTTCACTTCAAGATGCTATCTTAGTTATAACGATGCCTATAATGGGTGGCGGAATGGGGGCAGGTGCTGTTCCGATGAGTCAAATTTACTCTGAAATGTTGGGGAATGAACCAAGCTATTACATTTCAATGCTTGTACCTGCTCTAGCATTAGGAAATGTGTTTGCGATAGTCCTTGCTAGTGTTCTAGATATGGTGGGAAGAAGATTTCCATCTTTATCAGGAAATGGTCAATTAATTAAAGGATTTACGTACGAAAAAACAAAGCAAAAATATGATATTGAAGTAATGGGTGTTGGTCTACTAGCAGCTTTAACATTCTTTACGCTCGGAAATGTTTTGGGAGACTTTGTTCCATTACATCCATATGCAATTATGATTATTTTAGTAGCTGTTGCAAAAGTGGCTAATATCATCCCGAAAATTGTTCTTGATGGTGCTAGTCAATGGTATCAATTTGTGGCTAGTAACTGGACCTTTGCTCTATTATTCGGTATCGGTGTGGCCTACACAGATTTAAATACTGTGCTTGAAGCGTTATCATTCCAATACATTTTAACCGTTTTTGGTGTTGTTTTAGGGGCAATTATTGGAGCTGGTCTTTTAGGTAAATTAGTTGGATTCTATCCAATTGAAGCTGCAATTACAGCTGGATTATGTATGGCAAATATGGGTGGAACAGGCGATGTGGCTGTATTGTCAGCAGCAAAACGTATGGAATTAATGCCGTTTGCACAAATCTCTTCTAGATTAGGTGGGGCTTTGATATTACTACTTTCTGGCTTAATTATTCCACTTCTTGTATAGTAGAATAATAGAATCTAAAGCATTGGGACGTATCCCAATGCTTTCTATTTTTCAAAACGACCGATGTTCAAGGTATTAAAATAGATACTGTATAAAGTATGGTGAAGATTTATATGGAATTTATCTTGGTTGTGTTGCCAGCCTTTATTATTCTAGCAATAGGATATATTGGGCAAAAAAAGATAAAAATTGACCGCAAGTCTGTTTCGGTTACTGCCCTCTATTTAATGTACCCTTTTTTAGCATTTCGAACATTTTATACAAATGAACTAACAGTGGAATACCTTTATATTCTCTTGTTTTGTCTTTCGCTTTGCTTTAGTTTGTTAATTATAGTATTAACCGTATCAAGGCTAAGAAAGTTAGGACAAACGAAAACATCTGCTGTCATTTTATCAGGTGTATTTATGAATAGCGGGAACTATGGAACACCGATCATTTTGTTTGCCTTTGGAAGTGTAGGCTTTGATTATGCCGTTATTATGATGGTTATTCAATCGATATTGATGAATACAATTGGCCTCTACTATGCTGCGAAAGGCAGTGCGGAAACAAGTGGTATGAAGGATTCATTGATGAGAATTGTTAAGATGCCGATTCTTTATGGAGCACTAATAGGGATAATTGTACAACTAAGTACTTTTAAGGTTCCTGAATTTCTAATGAGATCTGTTGATATGATAGCAGATGCAACTATTCCAACCATTATGCTCGTATTGGGTATGCAATTAGCATCGCTAAGTCGCTCAGCTGTCAAATTAAGAAGTATTAGTGGGATTATTATCTTGAGAGTTGTGATATCGCCTATATTGGCCTATATCATTGTTATGTTCCTTCCAATAGAAGGGCAATTAGAGAAGATATTAATTGTACTTTCTGCCATGCCTACTGCCGCGAATACAACGATGTTTGCTTTACAATTCAATACCGATCCGGATTTTGTGTCATTTAGTACATTAGTGACAACTGTATTAAGCATCATAACAGTTCCATTGATGCTTTTGCTTGTATCGTAGAAGATATTTTTTACTTTTTAAAATAGACTAGGGTTGATTTCATTTGAGATCAACCCTAGTCTAATTACAGTTAAAAATATGCCTTTTTATATTTTATTTAAGGTAAAATTTAAGATACCTTGTGTAATTTGTCTAAACGACTATTTCTTTGAAAACTCCGCACGATAGCTACTATCCAAGCAATGAAAAGAATTGAATAAACAACAATCTTTAGGCTACCTGTAGTGCCAAATGTATCCAGTACAGTATTTAGGTTTGTTAAAATGATAAATCCACCTACAACTACTCCTAGTAAGTATGAAGGGATAATACGGACTAGATAGGCTGCAATAGGAGCAGCGATCACACCTCCAATTACAAAAGCAGCAACCCACACATAGTTAAATTGTTCCCAGCCTAGAAAAATGATAAAACCCAAAGTGGATGCAGTAGTAACAGCAAATTCACTAGTATCTACAGTCCCAATTACTTTGCTTGGAACTGCACCTTTTCTAGATAATAATGCTGGGGTGTTTATTGGACCCCAACCGCCACCTCCTACAGAATCAAAGAAGCCAGCGATAGCACCAAGAGGAATTAAATACCACGCAGATGTTTTTTGCTTCTCCTGTTTTGGGTTCCACTTGAATAGAAAACGACTTAATACATAAATCCCCATAATCATTAAGAAGATTGAAATATAAGGTTTTATTAGATGACCCGGAAGGCTACTTAAAAATGCAGCACCGATAAAAGCACTGATTGCTCCAGGAATCATTAAAGTTATGGCCATTTTTTTATCTACATTTCCAAACTTATAATGAGATATACCTGAAACAGCAGTTGTAGCGATTTCAGACATATGAATGGATGCTGATGCTACTGCAGGGGCAACCCCAAAAGCTAATAAAAGTGAAGTTGATGTTAGTCCATAAGCCATTCCAAGAGCACCATCAATTAATTGTGCAAAAAAACCGACGATCGCAAAGATAAGTAGTTTTCTCATTATTTACCCTCCAGTTCTAAAATGAATATATATTAATCATATGAGTTTAGTCGGAATTACATCGTGATTTTATGTAAAGTGAAGGACTATTTGTATTTTTCTGAGTATTTACATATGATTAATCGTATTTTATGTGATGATGATCATTTTGTCTATAGATACTAATAAATAAATATT
Source organism: Metabacillus litoralis (assembly GCF_003667825.1). Lineage (NCBI taxonomy): Bacteria > Bacillati > Bacillota > Bacilli > Caryophanales > Bacillaceae > Metabacillus > Metabacillus litoralis. The sequence goes on from NZ_CP033043.1 coordinate 4,590,170, forward strand.
TATATTGAATAGTTGATCATAATTCTTTAAGATTGTATCAACTATAAATGAATGAGGAAGATTGATTATATGTACTTAACATTAAAAGAAACAGCAGAGTATCTCTCATTGTCTGAAGATCAAATTGAAAATCTGATACTTGAAAAGAAGATAAGAGCGCTTTTTGATGGTGAACAATATCTAATCAATAAAGATCAATTTAAAACTCATTTTGAGCAGTTGGAAAAATATAAAGCTCTAATTGAAGAATACTTAAAAGAACCAATACCAGAAGATATAGATGTAAAAGATGAGGATTAAAAATATAGAAAAATAAGGGAGACTTTTTATCGGATTAATGTTATCATTATTGATAATGAAAACAAAAGTACAAAGGGAGCGAAAAGTAGATGCTTTCTATATATGAAGAAAATTTTAGTGTTACAACCGATGTTACTTTAAGAGGTACTTTAGCTATTCCAGAAGCAAGTGAAGAGAAATATCCAGCGATCGTTATAATAAATGGCTCTGGCGGGGCTGATCGTGATGGGAACATGAAAAAACCTGCAATTAGAGCAAACTTATATAAAGATTTGGCACATTATTTAACACAGCTAGGGTTTATTTCGCTAAGATATGATAAAAGGTCTGTTGGTGAAAGTGAGGGGGACCCAATTAAGTCAGGAATGATGGACTTAGTTAAAGATGTCAGAAGGATGGTTCAATTCCTAAAATCACATCCTAAAGTTGATCCAACAAAGGTCATTTTACTCGGACACAGTGAGGGGTGTATTTTAGCAACAATTGCCCAGCAAGAAACCCCTGTTGCCGGAATGGTTTTAATAGCAGGGGCTGCTACCAGTATAAAGGAGCCAATGATGTATCAAAATCTTATCATTCTTGATGAAATACAAAAGTTAAAAGGTTTAAAAGGAACTTTGTTAAGGTATTTATTAACTGAAGAAAAATTGAGAAAACAGTTAGATGATCTCTTTCAGAAAATGACAATGTCAGAAGGAGATACACTAAGATATAAACTGAAAAAAACTCCTGCTAGGTGGTTTAGAGAGCATTTTTCATATTCAAGTGAAGCAATAGTGGAAATATTAGGTGAGTGTGAGTGTCCAATCTTAGCCATAACTGGTGATAAAGATGTTCAGGCGGATTGCAATGATTTAAACAGAATTAAACAACTTGAAAAACCTAATGCAAAGACCGTTGTTATAAAGAATATGGATCATATGCTAAAGGAGTTTAAAGGAGAAAAAACAGTTTTAAACTTAATGAAGCAATACAAACAAGAAGCAAAAGACCCTATTCACCCACAATTAAAAATAGAGTTGGGAAATTGGGTAACGGAGCAATATTTATAGAATAAGAAGCGCCTCAGTGGATATCTAGCACTGAGGTTTTCTTGTTCTTATTAAAGAATTACTAGTAGAAAAACTCTTTTAAAAATTAAAAGTTTTAATGGGATTGATACTAGTGGTTGTGAGAGTGAAAGAATTTTGTCGAAATATGTAGATTTTTTAGATAAATTTCTAGCGTATAACACAAATGTTCGCTATAATGATATATTGAGAATGTATCTTTAGGGAGAGGTATACAATGCAACAATCGAAACAACTTAAGATGATAGGCATATTAACATTGATTGTTGGAATCATCATTATAGGGACTATTTTATTTAAAACAAAGGGAATTATTTCTGATGCTGCTGCAAATTATTTTGTTGGCAACACAAAAGTATCCATTATAACATCGGATGTTCTCGTAGATCAAAGTTGGGGAAGTTTGGCGTATAAAGGAAAACTGAAGATTGAAGAGATGTTTCCTGTTGATGTAACACTTTATAGTGAGATAGATACAGAAAAACGCATGAAAAAAACGATTGAAACAGCAGTAAAAGAGGGTTCAAAGCTAATTATCGGACATGGTCGTGAGTTTTCAGACGTTTTTACCGAGGTTGCTGAACAAAATCCAGACATACACTTTATAACGATACATGGAGAATCAAAATATCCTAATCAATCTGTCTATACTTTTGATCAAGGAGAAATTGAATATTTTGCTGCTTTAGCTTCTAGTTTAGTCACAAAAAGTAACAAAATTGCTTTAATAGATGCTTTTGATGCTAGAGAAAAAAATCCTGAGTTTGAAAATGGATTGAAGTATTACAAGCCGGAAGCAACGTTTTATTATCGATATGTGGATAGTCGTGACGACGGAGAAAAAGCTGTGCAAATCTTTCGTGAATTAATTAATGAGGGCGTGGACGTGGTCTACAGCAAAGGAAACTCTTATAATAGGGAAATTATAAATTTGGCTAAAAAAGAAAATATCCATGTGATAGGTTATCTTGATGATCAATCATATATGGGGAAAGACCATGTCGTAACGAGTGTTTTGAATGATGTTTCACAAGCGTATGTTGCGATTATGGAAGATTATTTCAGTGAAGATGGAATACCACATGGTAAAGTGATGTTAGGGGCAAATCATGGTGTATATGGCTTAGCTCCCTTTGGGCCGATGTTGACTGAAGAAGAAAAAGAAATGATTAAAAAAGAGATGGAAAAGTATGAGAAAGGAAAGCTAGTTTTTCCTTAAAATCTGAGGGGAGGGGTTGTGTTGAAAAAAATTTTAATGAATATGTCTTTTCGCACAAAAATTCTCTCAACCCTTCTCATACTAACCTTTGTGTTAAGTGGCTTTTCACTAATTCTTGTCCAATCGATAGATGAGGTAAATCAAGTTAGTAACAAAATAAAACAGAAGAATATCCCTGAATTGTATTGGCTCTCAAAGTGGGATGAAGAGTTAAGTGTTAAGGGAATAGTAGTCAACGATTTCTTGGAAGAAAACAAGTGCTGTGAGCTCGCCGTTAAGTATCAGTCGTTTGAAAACATAGAAGAAAGTGAATCTAGTTATAGATCTCCAAAAATTCCAAGTTCTCTTAATCAAATAAACAAGAGAATGGAACTACTAGATTTTATGATTGTTAATAATGTACAAGGTTTGTTAGATTATCATGATCAAAATGGCGCAAAGGAATTTATTAAATCGAACTATTTACCACAATATAATTTATTAAAAGAAGAGATTAAAAAGGCTAAGGAAAATACTTATTCAAAATTAGATGGTCATTCAAATGAGTTTTCAACGATCATAAAAAGCTCATTATGGTTATTAATCTTTGTTACGATAGTGGCTATTTGCTTATCTATCATTGCTGCTTATCGAATAAGTTCAAATCTGACAAAGCCTGTAGAATCAATGATAAACAAAGTGGATCGTATTGCCAATGGTCAATATGGGCTAACTTTAAACTCTTCAGAACAAGCTGAATTTGAACAGCTTACAAATTCGATTAATCAAATGTCTATAAAGTTGAAGGATTCCTTTAACACAATTCTGAATGACAAATTGTACAGGGAGCAAATACTAAATTCATTACCTGTTGGAATTATTACAATAAATGACAATTCTACTGAAATTTCAGTCAATAAGACTGCAACGAAAATATTAGGTATGGACGAGCAACAACTAAAACAGCAATTTGTCACACAAGGTGATATGAGGAATGAATCGTTTTGGGAGATACTATCTTCAAAAACGGTTTATAAACTTACGAAGGTTCCTTTTATCACGAGTGAAGGGACGAAGCTGCTACTGGTTTCACAAGCAGAAATGCTGAATCAACAACAACAAATTATAGGCAGAGTTAAAAACTTCGTTGATATTACTGAAACTGAAGAGTTGGAAAAAAGAATAAATCAATCTGAAAAATTAGCTGCAGTAGGAGAAATTGCTGCTGGTGCTGCACATGAGATTCGAAATCCTTTAGCAGTGGTACATGGATTTTTATCATTAATGAATCAGTCGTTTTCGGAAAAGGTAAAAGATCAGTATCATATGCCGCTAATTATGAAAGAGATTGAACGAATAAACAGTATTATTGAGGAAATGCTTCTTCTTTCTAAGCCAGGTGCACCAATAAGAAGAAAAATTTATCTTCAAAATGTTATGGAAGAATTTTTACCTCTTATCATCCAATCTTCTGAAGATATTGAATTTATCATTGACTTACATCCAATTCAACTATCCGTTGATCCAAAACAGATTAAGCAGGTTTTTCATAATCTTATTCGGAACAGTATTGAAGCAATGGGTGGTAAAGGTGCTATTCATATATATTCGGAGCTAACTGAAAGTTCATATCGAATTTATCTAAAGGATAGTGGATCTGGCATCCCATTGGATATGCAAAAAACAATATTTGATCCGTTTGTAAGCTCAAAAGAAAATGGAACAGGTCTAGGATTGATGATTGTTAGGAGAATTGTGGAAAATCATCAGGGTATGATCTTTATCCAGGAAAGCTCTGCAGATGGAACGATCTTTGTATTAGATCTTCCTCTAAATAAATAAAAAAGGCTGACTTTCGTGGTCAGCCTTTTTATTTTACTTTAACTTAAATGAACTCTTTAAAGAAACAATTCGGTTAAACACAGCTTTTTCTTCGGAAGTATGTTTCGGGTCCACATTAAAGTAGCCGTGACGGAAAAACTGAAACTTATCATGTGGCTGAACATCTTTCATATTTGGCTCTATGAATCCTTGTAGCACCTCAAGAGATTGTTGATTCACATAATCAAGGAATGTTTTTTCCTCTGATGGATCTTCTTGAACCTCAGTTTCTTCTTTATCTTTATCAAGTATAAGTGGTTCGTATAAGCGAAACTCTGCCGGTAATGAATGCTTTGCATCCACCCAGTGAAGAGTTCCTTTTACTTTACGACCTGTAAACCCAGTTCCACTCTTTGTTTCAGGGTCGTAGGTACAATGGATTTCCACAATGTTACCATCCTCATCTTTGATAACATCTTCACATTTAATAAAGTAGGCATGCTTAAGGCGAACTTCATTGCCTGGAAACAAGCGGAAATACTTCTTAGGAGGATCCTCCATAAAGTCCTCTTGTTCAATATATATTTCACGTGAAAATGGAATTTGTCTTGTTCCCATTTTAGGGACCTCAGGGTTAATTTCTGCATCAAGCATTTCTACTTGATCTTCAGGGTAGTTAGTAATGACCACCTTTAGTGGCTTTAAAACACCCATAGTACGTGGTGACTGTAGCTTTAAATCTTCTCGAACAAAATGTTCAAGCATTGCTTCATCAACCGTTGCAACACCTTTTGAAACACCCGTTTCTTTTACAAATTCACGGATTGCTTTAGGAGTGTAGCCTTTTCTACGTAAGCCGGAAATCGTTGGCATACGAGGATCATCCCAACCATCAACAAACTTTTCGTCAACAAGCTGCTTTAACTTACGCTTACTCATCACAGTGTTTGTAATGCCAAGGCGGCCAAATTCGATCTGCTGTGGCTTATGTTCCATTTCACATTCTTCAATAACCCAATTATAAAGAGGGCGTTGATCCTCGAATTCAGTTGTACATAGTGAGTGTGTAATTCCTTCGATTGCATCCTCTAATGGATGAGCAAAAGCATACATCGGATAAATACACCAAGCGTCACCAGTATTATGATGTGTAGCATGTGAAACACGATAAATAACAGGATCACGTAAGTTAATATTTGGTGATGACATATCAATTTTGGCACGAAGTACTTTTTCGCCGTTTCCAAACTCACCTTTACGCATGCGATCAAACAGGTCTAGATTTTCTTCAATTGAGCGATTGCGGTAAGGACTTTCCTTACCAGGTGCAGTTAATGTACCACGATATTCTCTTATTTCATCTGCGGTTAAGTCATCAACGTATGCTTTACCTTTGTTAATAAGAAGGACAGCACGATTGTACATTTCTTCAAAGTAATCTGACGCAAAAAACATACCGTCCCATTCATAGCCAAGCCATGCAACATCTTCTTTTATGGATTCAACAAACTCAGTATCTTCCTTTAAAGGGTTCGTATCGTCAAATCGCAAATTTGTTTTCCCGTTAAATTCATCTGCCAATCCAAAATTTATGACAATTGATTTTGCATGACCAATATGTAGATATCCATTCGGCTCTGGTGGGAAGCGAGTGTATACATAGTCACGTTTTCCCGTTTCAAGATCCTCTTTAATTATGCTCTTAATAAAGTTTGAGGAATTTTGTTCCAAATCAGATCAAACCTTTCTTTTATATGTATAAATAAGTCCTATTTGTCATTATACCAATAGAATTGAAAAAGGTTAATTTACTTGGTCATTTTTCTGGTAATAGTATATATCATGACAGATTTTCTCAGTCTGTATACAAACTTCATGATGAAACATTGTTCAAGCGAATAGATTGCCCCCTTTTGTATAAAATAACGAAGTCTACAGGAGGTGAAAGGAATATGCCCAACTTAAATGATAATAAATTTAGAAAGATCCAATCAGAAAGTCAAAAACAAGGGAAATCACAAGAGGAATATGCAGCAGAATTAGAAAACAACAAAATGAAGGCACAGAAAAGAAAATAGTTTTTTGAGAGGTAAGCTAAGCGGGTGCTTACCTTTTTTAAATTGACCCAAAATAATAGTTCTTGTCGATAAAGTGTAGACTATGTCTGAATTTTACGAAGGAAAAATGTTTATTTTGGAATCCTCTTGTTTTTATAATGATAACAGGTATAAAAATAAGGAGAATAGTAGAATGGCATTATCTAAAGAGGATTGGAAAGTCATTGATTTTTTCACATATGAAAGAGTGTTAGTTGATTATACAGCCAGAACAATTTCTAGAAGAGAAGATTATAAATTGGAAGAATTAGATACAAAATATCTTGTTGAATTAATAAAGGGAATCGGAGAGTATATACAGAAAACCTCAGATGGAATTAGAAACTCTGAAAATACGAAACTACTTATTGATAGTGGAATTTTTGACTATTTAGCAACAAAAGTAACTTTTGAATCAGAGATTAATAAACGCTTAATACATTTGCAAGTATCAAATGTATTTAATTGAGTTACTTTCATAATTATTACTCTTAAATCAAAAAACGAACATCTTTCTTCACTTTGAACATGTTAACAAACAATACACAGATAAGAACATTATTAAATATGAAATTTATGCGTTTTTTGGTAACAAATGATAGATTATGAAATTGATTCAATTGATTTTTTATAATAACTATTAGAAATATTCAATTAATGATTGACATCTATCCTGTAGAGTATTAAAGTATATTTATTGTTTATTTTACTTAATCGCATAAAAAGATCTCTTATCAAGAGTGGCAGAGGGACTGGCCCGATGACGCCCGGCAACCGTTCAATTAGAATTGGTGCTAAATCCTGCAAAGCTATACAGCTTTGAAAGATAAGAGAGGAGACTCCTAAAATTGTGGTGAAACCTCTCTATCTTTAGAGAGGTTTTTTTGTTGCCTAGTATTACTAGACATAATTAAAAAGTTTTAGAGAAAATGAGGGGGCAATGCAACGATGAAAAACAGATTTTTTAATGCAGCATTTCTTTTGACAATTGTGCTGACTTTACTTGTTACAGGTTGTTCTTCAAATAGTGGAGAAACTGAATCAACACAAGCAAAAGGAAATCCAGAAGTATCATTAGAGAATGTGCCAGAGCGTTTTGCAAGTGGTGAAGGTGCTAAAATCAAAGTTATCCGCAAAATCGGCGGAGATGATCATACAGCTCAATTTTTAGCAGGAGCTAAAGAAGAAGGGGAAGCTTTAGGTTTTACAGTTGATGTATTTACCGCAAACGGTGATACAGCTAAATTCCACGATGCTATTGCACAGGGCTTAGAGGAGGATTATGACGGTTTTATCATTTCACATGGAGATGATGAAGCAACTGTTGATGCTGTACAAAAGCTTGTTGATGCAGGAAAAAGTGTTGTTACATTTGATTCAAATGAAGGATTAGCTGAAATTGGTGGGGTAACATTAACTTCACAAGATGATGAGGCGTTAGCAAAGCTCGCGTTAGATCAATTAGTTCAAGATACAAACGGAGAAGCAAACATTGTTTACCTATGGGTTGACGGATTCCCACCAATGGTGAGAAGAAACGCAGTGTACCAAGATATTCTTGCTAACAATCCAGGTATTAAAGAAGTAGAACGTTTTGGAGTTGCAGCACCAGATACATCTGTTCAAACACAAAATGCTGTAGCAGCAATGTTGAACAAACATCCAAAAGGTGAAATTGATGCAATTCTTGCAACATGGGATGCTTTTGCAATAGGTGCAGCGCGTGCGATTAAAGAAGCAGGAAGAGATGAAATTAAGATTTATGGAATTGATGTTTCAAATGCTGATCTTCAAGAAATGCAAAATGAAGGAAGCTCTTGGAAGTACACAGCAGCTGTTGATCCGAAATTAATTGGTGCAGTTGATATGAGACTGTTAGCGAAAAAGCTTGCAGGAGAAGAAACACCAGAAACGTATAATCTTGAAGCTTCACTTATTTCACAGGAAGCATTGTTACAATCAAGTGAGCCAATTAATATGGTGAATCTAGCAGATACTGTGGAAGGCTGGGGCCAATCTACTGCATTTGAAGAAGAGTGGATGAAAACATTAAAAGAATATTATAAGAAATAATGCGTTAGACTTAACGAACACTCTCTAAGGTTGAGAGTGTTCGTTTTCCTCTGATTACCTCACATACATTAAATCCCATAGAAGTGTAAAGTAGTAGAAAGGAGGCAAATTGATGAATCACTCCGTATTAGAAATGAAGAAAATTTCAATTGAATTTCCTGGTGTAAAAGCATTAGATGAGGTTGACTTTATTATGAAAAGTGGAACAACACATGCTTTAATTGGAGCGAACGGTGCTGGAAAATCAACACTAATGAAGGTGCTATCTGGTTCGTATTCTCACTATACCGGGGATATTTTAATCGATCAGATCAATACGATCATCAAATCACCTAGAGATGCTCAAAGAAATGGTATACAAATTGTCCATCAAGAAGTAGACACTGCCCTTATCCCTTATTTAACAGTTGGAGAAAATATTATGCTGACAAAGACTGTGAATGAAATGGGAAAGAAACAATTTATTCAATGGAAAAAGCTGCATGAACAAGCAACAACAATATTAAACAGCTTGAATATAAAAGTATCCTCCACGAAACTTGTTAGCGAATTAACTTTGGCTGAGAAGCAAATGGTTCTTATTGCAAGAACAGTTTCTTCGGATTGTAAATTTTTGATTTTAGATGAACCAACTGCACCATTAAGTCACTCTGAAACAGTGGAATTGTTCCGCATAGTTCGTGAACTAAAAGAGAAGAATGTTGGGATTATCTTTATATCCCATCGTCTTCCTGAAATTTTTGAAATATGTGATGACATTTCAATTATGAGAAATGGAAAGCTTGTAACTCACGAAAAGATAAGTGAAACAACACCTAATCGAGTAGTGGAAAGCATGCTAGGAAAAGAGCTAGAGGAGCAATTTCCTATAAAAGCAATTCATCCAGGAGAATTGCTCTTTGAAGTAAATCATTTAAGTGATTTTGACAAGCTGAATTCTGTTTCATTACAGATTCGTCATGGTGAGATTGTCGGGATCGCAGGTCTTGTAGGTGCAGGGAAGACAGAATTGTGCAAGGCATTATTTGGGGAGACAAAAGTAAAATCCGGTGAGTTAAAACTTAAAGGAAAGAAATTGTCAATCTCCAACCCATACCAAGCTGTAAAATCTGGAATTGCCTTAGTACCCGAAGAAAGGCGAAAAGAAGGCATTCTTGTTCAAGAGTCTGTTGTGACCAATTTAACTGCAGCGAATCTGGGGGCATTTACCAAGCCATTTAGCTTTTTGAATCGAAAAGCAGAAAAGCAAAAGGCAGTTGAGTTAATAAAAAGTTTAGGGATAAAAACGCCTTCAGAGGAAACAAAAGTGCAAAACTTATCTGGAGGTAATCAACAAAAAATCGCAATAGGTAAATGGCTAATAACCGACGCGGATGTCTATATTTTTGATGAACCAACTAAGGGTGTTGATGTTGGTGCTAAAAAAGATATCTTTGACCTAATCAGTGAGCTTGCGAGTAGAGGAAAAGCGATTATTTATGCATCTTCTGAATTGGCCGAGATTATAGGTATTACAAACAGATTATATGTCCTATATGATGGTCAAGTTGCTAAGGAATTAGCAACAGATGCAACGAATGAAGAAGAACTATTATATTATTCAACAGGAGGCAACTAGGATGGCAGATGTAAATCCTGTACAATCAACCAATTCAAAGAAATCATTTGATCTTTTTCAGTTTTTATATAAGTATGGAACCATTTTAACAATATTTATCTTAATAGCTGTTTTTGCTGTATCCAACCCAACATTTATTCAAGGAAATAACATAATTAATATCTTAAGATCCATATCCATTGTGACAATTATTGCAATTGGTATCACGATTTCTCTTTCTGTTAATGGTTTTGATTTATCTGTGGGATCTGTTGCTTCTTTATCAAATGCAATTGTTATTTCAATGTTTGTTTGGTTTTCACAAAACACATTCATTGCAATACTTTCTGCTATTATTGCATCTTTAATAGTTGGTATTTTGAACTCATTTATTATCGTAAAGTTAAAGGTGCCGGATATGTTACTAACTCTGGCCACTATGTTTATTGTTCAAGGTATTGCATTAACATATACAAAGGGTGCGACCGTTTCGCAAAACATGGTTATGCCTGATGGGACCTTTGCAACAGGTATGATCAGTCCTGTTTTTGAAAAGATTGGCCAAGTACCATGGATTATTATCATCATGATCATCGTGGTTGTTGTGGTACATGTTTTTCTAACCTATACAAAACATGGGCGCTATATGTATGTGATTGGGGGAAATATAGAAGCTGCGAGACTATCAGGAATACCTGTTAATAAATATAAAGTTGTAGCCTATCTTCTTTCAGCACTTTTTGCAGCAATTGGTGGTATTGTTTTGGCTTCAAGAGTCATGACTGCTGAAATAAATGCGGGTTCTCCCTACTTAATGGACTCTGTTGCGGCAGCATTTATCGGGTTCTCCGTTTTAGGAGCAGGAAAGCCAAATGCATTTGGAACATTTGTCGGAGCTGTTTTAATTGGAATCCTTCAAAATGGGCTTGTAATGATGTCAGTTCCTTATTATGCAATGGATATTGTAAAGGGAACAGTTCTTGCATTTGCCCTTGCACTAACTTACTATAAACAAAAATAAGAATGTAAAAAGGTTACTGGAGCTTTCAGTAGCCTTTTTGTTATTGGCTCTGAGCATCTTCAATCGACATCCTTCTATAAATATCGGGTGGTGACAGGCACCCCTTCAACTGTATATTTATAAGTAAATTTATAAATGATTCTTCATAAACCTAATATCTTTTTTTGTCATAATATCTTACAAAGGAATTGACAGTATTTTATTTAGTCTTAAAATTAAAGGAAGAAATAGTAATTTGTTACAAGTATTTTGAAAATAAAACCTATTCTAATAAAAGATTTTTATACGAAGTATTGTATTTAAATACATATACTGATATACTTCATACATGCATATATATTATAAATGCTAAAAACTATGTATCTTACATAGTCATTTAAATAGTTAAGAGATTAAGAGAAATAAGGGGGAGCTAGAAATGAAAAAAGGGTTATTTATATCTGTCCTTATGCTTTCATTTTTGTTTTTGTTAGCAGCTTGTGGGACTAGTCAGGAAACAACTAGTGGTGAAGGAAGCGAATCAGGTGAAACGGAAGAGAAGAAAACATTAAGAGTTGTTACTGATGCTGCATATGCACCATTTGAGTATCAAGATAAAGGTGAAATTGTTGGATTTGATGTTGATTTTATTGAAGCAGTAGCTGAAGAAGCAGGTTATGAAATTGAAATTGAACATGTTGGCTGGGATCCTTTATTCGTTGAGATTAAAGATGAGATTGCGGATTTTGGGATATCTGCTATTACAATAAACGATGATCGTAAACAAACATATGACTTCTCTGTACCATACTTTTTATCAACAAACAAAATCTTAGTTCCTGAAGGCAGTGACATTGCATCTGCTGCAGACTTAGAAGGTAAAGTGGTAGCTGTTCAAGCAGGAACAACTGGTCAAGAAGCAGTTGAAGGAATTATGGGGAAAAACAATAAAAACATGAAACAATTTGAAAACAATAACTTAGCGATTATGGAGCTTACTAGCGGTGGTGCTGACGCAGTAGTTGCTGATAATACAGTTGTTGAAGAATATGTGAAAAATAATCCAGATCAAAAGTTAACGGTGGTTGAAGATACAGAAAGCTTTGCTTCTGAATACTATGGGTTAATGTTCCCGAAAGGTAGCGAACTTAAAGCTGAATTTGACGAAGCGATTAACAAAGTGCTAGACAGCGGGAAATATGCTGAAATCTATAACGAATGGTTCGGTTCAGATCCAGATGTTGAAAACTTAAAGGCACAGCAATAAAGGTCAAAAATTATTGCGTACCACCTTATAAAAGGTGATACGCAATTTTTGCCTTTATAGGGGAGGAAGAAAAATATGGATTTTCGTTTTGATATTATCGCTGAATATGGTCCATTTTTATTAAAGGGAACATTGTTAACAATTGGCTTGTCTTTAGCTGGTATTCTTCTAGGAACTGTTCTTGGACTTGCGATTGGCTTAGGTAAAATGATGAATAACAAATTGCTAGCGCTTCCTTTTAAATGGTACATTACCTTTTTCCGTGGAACGCCATTATTTGTTCAAATACTATTAGTTCACTTTGGGGTAGTGCCATTTTTCACAGGTGAAACAAATGGAATTGCAGCTGCAATTATTGCACTTTCATTAAATGCTGCTGCATATATTGCCGAAATTTTTAGAGGTGGAATTCAATCAATCGATCGAGGACAGATGGAGGCAGCACGTTCATTAGGAATGAATCATGTTCAAGCTATGAGACATGTTATTCTGCCGCAGGCTTTTAAGCGAATGATTCCTCCGTTTGGAAATGAATTTATTGTGTTAATAAAAGAATCATCTCTTGCGGCAGTTGTTGCTGCCCCAGAGATTATGTATTGGGGTCGGGCAATGTCATCTCAATATTATCGGGTATGGGAACCATACTTAACAGTAGCTGTTATTTACTTAATTTTAACCTTAACTCTTAGCTTCTTACTAAATATACTTGAAAGAAGGTTGACGACAGAATGATTACTGTAAAAAAATTAAAGAAATCATTTGGCGCAAACCATGTACTTAAAGATATTAATGTCACGATTAAGCCACAAGAAGTGGTTGTTGTAATAGGTCCTTCTGGTTCAGGAAAATCTACCTTCTTACGATGCCTTAACTTGCTCGAATCGGTTTCGGGCGGACAAGTTATGATAGATGGTATTGATTTAACGGATAAAAAAACAGATATAAACAAAGTTCGTGAAGATGTAGGAATGGTTTTTCAGCAATTCAATCTTTTTCCCCATAAAACAGTTATGGAAAATATTACAATGGCACCAATAACAGTGAAAAAAATGAAGGAGGAGGTAGCGAAAGAAAAGGCATTTCAGCTCCTTCAAAAGGTAGGGTTAGCTGAAAAAGCAAATGCTTATCCAAATTCTTTGTCAGGTGGTCAAAAACAACGTGTTGCGATTGCTAGAGCATTGGCGATGGAGCCGAAAATTATGTTGTTTGATGAACCAACTTCTGCCTTAGATCCAGAAATGGTTGGAGAGGTTCTTGAGGTTATGAAGCAATTAGCTCGAGAAGGAATGACAATGGTCGTTGTTACTCATGAAATGGGGTTTGCAAAAGAGGTAGGTGATCGTGTGATTTTCATGGATGGTGGTTATATTATAGAAGAAAATATGCCAGAGCCTTTATTTAATGATCCACAGCATGAAAGAACGAAATCCTTCTTAAGTAAGGTATTGTAATTCTGTATGATAATAGTATAAATGTATACTCTAGAAAATAGAGTAAAGGGAGACATGTTTGGTCTCCTTTTTGTGTTGACCACTCAAGTAATTTAGTGGATATTTTTATGGGAGATAGGTATTTGTGTGTTTGTAAGAAAGACAATTGTCCTTATAAGGAAGAAAACTCTTGATTATTTAGATGAAAAAAGAGATAATAGGAAAATAAAATTTGACTGAAAATTTTAAATAGTAGGAGTTGTGGAAATGAAGGTTGTTAAGTTTGGTGGTTCTTCCTTAGCATCAGGTGAACAGCTAAAAAAAGTATTGAATATTGTCGTATCAGATCCTGATCGTAAGGTGGTTGTTGTATCTGCACCTGGAAAACGTTATTCAGATGACATTAAAGTAACAGATTTACTTATTGAATGCGCAGAAAAGCATTTAGCAAATGAAAATGCAGACTCTGTTTTTCAAACAATTATTGAAAGATATGAGAGCATTGTAAAAGAGTTATCTATTCCTTCTGACATTATCACTACGATTTCAGAGGACTTAAAGAATTTACTTGATGGAGATAAAAGTAAGCCGGATAGCTATCTAGATGCAGTAAAGGCAAGTGGTGAGGATAATAATGCAAAGCTAATTGCTGCCTATTTCCAACATAGTGGTTTAAATGCACAATACGTAAATCCGAAAGATGCAGGATTACTTGTATCGGATGAACCAGGTAATGCGCAGGTATTACCTGAATCATATGAAAATTTATATAAGCTTCGTGAAAGAGAAGGAATTATTGTCTTCCCAGGCTTTTTCGGATACAGCAAAACTGGAGAGGTGCTAACATTCTCAAGAAGTGGCTCAGATATTACAGGCTCAATTCTTGCTAATGGAATTAAAGCAGATTTATACGAAAACTTTACAGATGTTGATGCTGTGTATTCTGTTAATCCGAATATTGTTCAAGATCCAAAGGAAATTAGTGAGCTCACTTACCGTGAAATGCGAGAGCTATCATATGCAGGTTTTTCTGTTTTTCATGATGAGGCACTAATCCCGGCATTCAGGGCTGGTATTCCAGTAAATGTTAAAAATACTAATAATCCTTCTGCTCCTGGTACAAAAATTGTGAATGAAAGATCAAATACAAATGGACCAGTTATTGGTATTGCAAGTGATAAAGGCTTTTGCAGCATTTATGTTAGTAAATACTTAATGAATCGTGAAATCGGGTTTGGTCGTAAGCTTCTACAAATTCTAGAGGATTACGGTTTAACATATGAGCATGTGCCTTCGGGTATAGATGATGTAACAGTTATTTTAAGGCAAGGTCAAATGGATGAAGGTCTTGAAGAAAAGATCACGGAACGAATTATGACTGAATTACATGCAGATGAGGTTATTATTGAACACGATCTTGTATTGATTATGGTCGTTGGTGAAGGTATGCGCCATAATGTTGGTACAACTGCCCGAGCGTCAAAAGCTCTTGCAGATGCAGGGGTAAATATTGAAATGATTAACCAAGGATCTTCTGAGGTAAGTATGATGTTTGGTGTGAAGGAACCACAAGAAAAACGCGCTGTGCAAGCATTGTATAATGAGTTTTTTGTAGCTGTACCAGTATAAAAAAAGGCGTTGGGTTACTCCGTCAATTTCACAATACAAAACTAAAGTAGCACACCAATTAGCAGTCCTATTCGCAACTGAATAAGGCTGCTTCTTTTTTTATTGTTATATATAGTGTTTAATTCAATGGACGGTAAATACGTACTGATTTTACATCGTGACATAAGGTTTTGTCAGCATGGAAATTCGCAAGCTCATTGTGCTCAAAATGATTTTAACTATCAGGGGGGGGCGGATAAATAAAGCGGACCTGCTTGCTTATCCTTAATTGAGATAGTTAAATAAGCGGAGTTTGCCCGGTTAGACTGAAGAATGGAACTTGGTTTGGGGGATATAAGCGGAGTTTGTCCGGTTAAGCAAAGTAAAATGGTCCATTTTCATATTTTTCGATTAAATTGGCGGAATCTATCCGTCTATTTAATCTATTTTTCGTGCTAATTCCTCAATAAGAGGTATTTCTCCGCTTATTAACTTGCCATGTTGTGAGACTCCTTTTTTATTTAATCGAGCTAACTTAACTTATTATTAGAATCCTCTATGGTATATACTTAAACAGTTAACACTTATACATATAAAAGAAGGTGAAAAAATGGGTAGATTATTTTCGATTGGAGAAGTACTAATTGATTTTATTCCGGAGCAAAAAGGTATTGCATTAAAAGATGTTGTTTCATTTGAGAGAGCACCAGGAGGAGCACCTGCTAATGTTGCAGCAGCTGTTGCGAAGTCAGGTGGAAACGCTTCAATGATTACAAAACTAGGTGTTGATGCTTTTGGTGATTTTCTGATTGAAACATTAAACAATGTTGGGGTAAATACTGAACATGTTCTTAGAACAAAAGAAGCAAATACTGCCTTGGCATTCGTATCTCTTAAGGAGGATGGAGAACGAGATTTTTCCTTTTACCGTAATCCCTCAGCAGATCTATTATTGAACGAGGATGAGATTAATGGAGAAATTTTTAATAAAGGAGATATCCTTCATTTTTGCTCAGTTGATTTAGTAGAAAGTCCAATGAAAAAAGCTCATACTAAAGCAATAATGTCTGCTAAGGAAAAAGGTGCTTTAATCAGCTTTGATCCTAATGTGCGTCTACCGTTATGGGATGATCCTCAGGACTGTAGAAAGACCATCTTGAGCTTTCTACCTGAAGCCCATCTTGTAAAAATCTCAGATGAGGAATTAGAGTTTATTACAGGAGTAAAAGATGTAGAAGAGGCTATTCAATCATTATTTGTTGGAGATGTGAAAGCGGTTATCTACACAAAAGGATCAGAAGGAGCCGACCTTTATGTAAATGGGGAATTTTACATTGATTCACCTGGATACAATGTTTCTGTTCAGGATACAACAGGGGCGGGAGATGCCTTTATTGGGGGTTTTCTTTACAAGCTACTTGAGAAGAATGTCAATACACATCAGTTGAGTTCTCTTCTAAAAGATGAAAGTAAAGCAATCCTTTCTTATGCCAATGCAAGTGGTGCTTTAACCACAACTGGCAAAGGAGCAATTTCAGCTATACCGACTAAAGAGCAAATTTATGCATTTATAAAAGGCCAATAAAAAGCTTGAGGGCTAATTCAGCCTCTCAAGCTTTTCATTGTTAGATGAATTTCTAGAAGAGCTTGCTCTATACTTGTTTTGCTTTGTAAGTTTTAAATGACGAGATCTAAGTATACTGGCAGGTGTATTATTATTTGGAGCTGCTTGTTCATTCCAATCAGACATGTAAACTTAACCTCCTTTTGCTATTCTTCAACTTTCTTCCCTCTCATTAGTTTTTCAAAAGTATCCATGGAAGGATCTCGTTTTATTTCATGATCAAAAGGGTTTGTTTCTTGGGAAAATTCAGGATCAGCATCAAGTCTTATCCCCATCTGAGAACCTTCTGTTGATAAAGGATCATTAATAATTGATTCCCTTGCTCCATCTCGATGTGGAGTTACCTCTGAATTCTGATTACGCCTATCCATCTTATCACCTCAAAAAAATTTAACTTTGGTCTTAAGATATCAAATGGAGGGAAATTCTATTCAAAATTTTGTTTTGTATTGAAAATAGAATAGGTGTTATTACTTACTTCAGAATTACAGTGAAAATAATAGAAACTGTTGCAACATATAGAGAATAGTGTTAGTCTTTATAAGACTAATTTCTTGCTGTTATTAGTTTTTGATTAAATGAACATGACCATTCTTACATACAATCATATAAATAATCCCTAAGTGGTAAATGGGAGAATCTATCTCACAATAGCTGTCTGTCCATGGCCTAACTTCTATATTGAAGTTAGGCCTTTTTATGTTTATATGGAATAAATTGTATTGAATGTTGATTAGCGCTTTAAATATCATTCTAAGGAGGACATAAAATGAAAAAAGTTAATAATTACTATCAAGAAGACCTCCTTCTTCTTAGTAGTACATTAAGTAAGCTTTTAAAGCAAAGGTTTGGAAAAGGACCTGAAACTTGTTACGTTACATTGCATTCAAACAGATTAGTCATCTTTATAAAAAAATATAGAACTCCTGCTGAAGATGTTTTGTTAAAGAATAACAATGTAAGCCTATTACAGAGATTCAGGTCAGCTGTTATGGAAGAAGTATTCTTTGAATTTTCCAAAGAAGCACATGATTGCCTTGGTATTTCTTTTGATTCTTATTATGAGGATTGGAATTTTGAAAGAAACACGGGAATAATGATTTTGGAGAATAGTGAATCTAAAAAATGGTCCGAGACAACAGTACCTCCAACACTAAAGGAGAAGCTTTTTAACGGAATAATTTCGGTGAGCGAGGAAATATATAAAGTACCAAGTAGGGTAGAAATCATTAGAATGAATCAAAATATGTATGCTGTAGAATGTCGAGGGTCATTA
Organism: Metabacillus litoralis; assembly: GCF_003667825.1. Taxonomy (NCBI): domain Bacteria; kingdom Bacillati; phylum Bacillota; class Bacilli; order Caryophanales; family Bacillaceae; genus Metabacillus; species Metabacillus litoralis. The sequence continues at coordinate 4,608,530 of NZ_CP033043.1, forward strand.
ATTCAAATTGAGAAAGTTTTGTACCGCAAAGGCCATATAGAGTTGCTACACGAGCGCTCCAATGATATTAAGAACTCCTTTATTAAACAAAAGGAGGTTTTTGAATCAATTTTTTCTACAGTTATAGAGGATATATTTATGATTTGGGACTATAAGGATGATACAAGCTATATTTTCTTTTATTTGCAGTAAGTTGTTTACTTTCATTTGATTATTTTATATTATTAAATTAAGAAGAAAAGAGAATAATGCTTTTCTTTATACGAAATTATTACAATATTATTCAACTATAAATTAAGATAATTTAATATAATTTGGTAGAAATGATTTAGAAAATAAGCTAAGCATAAGCCAAAATAGCAAAAAGAATATTTCTTTTTGCTATTTTGGCTTTTTATGTTTGTGTTAGTTTTTTTGGAATAGGAGTTCGTTACAACATGATAAAGCAAGATAATCATCATAACTTTGAATATTTACAATCTCTAAAAGCCATAAACAAAATGACAACTGTCATGTTATGTGAAGTAGCTCAGCTTATTGGAGATATGAAGCAGATTGTGTGTCAACAGGAGAAAGAACTTTCTAATTTTATACATCCTATAGCAAATACTCATTCAGATATTATTAATGTTATGAAGCAAACATCAGCCTTGATGAAACTAGAACATATTGAAAAACAGCTATTCATTGATATGGTTGCCTCGCTCACAGAATTAATATGTGAAATGCTGAGGGATATTGAGGATGCCAAAGTGTTACTAGAGAGAATGGCTACCACTGACTCTTTTAAATTACATATAAATTATCAATTAGATTATTTAAGCTGCTTACTGACAGAACTTATTATTATACATTGAGACATACTGCCTAAGATGCAGTGTGTTTTTTTATTATTTTCAATGCTGCTTTCTTATTGAAAAGCAAATAATCGTTAATACTACATTTAAACGAAGAAGGAGAGAGGAGTTATAAAAATGGATGATAATGAGATAGTAAGCTTACAAAAGGATATAAGTGGTTATGTTGGTAAGATGTTTCGGGAGAGTTTTGGTAAGGGGCCACAATCTGTTTATACTTCAGTAGGTTATACATATATCACGATTTACTTAAGGAATTTTCTTACCCCTTCTGAACGTGTCTTGTTAGAACAAGATCAGGTCATGACGATCATGCAAATGAGAGATAAATTAATGGATACACTTATTCCGGAATTAAAGGCTTTTATTGAAATATCAACTAGTAAGAAAATACGAGAGATTTATTATGATTGGAATTTACATAACAAATCCGGGATGATTACTTGTATAAGCTCTGAGTCATTTACACCTAAAGATTCATTAAAGGAGAATTATTTAGGCAAGGAAAAAATTGATTATGAAGTGATTCAAATTAGTAAGCAAGCCCAGAAAATACCTGAAGAAATTTATTCCTGTGAAATAAATGATAGAACCCTACTTGTTATTCGCAATGGAATTCTTGTTAGAATTGAAAAAGAACTCATTCGACTTGGCAATGGTGATCTTTTAAAAAGAGTAAAAAGAAATTTAGAAAAAGGATTTTTACATAACAACAGCCAATTTGAAGCTAATCTCAATAAACAAATTATTGAATCGTTTGTGGATTGGGATTTCGACTTAGATAAAAGTGTCATTCTTTTTATTCTTAATCCTACTGAACCTAATAAACATAGTTTTAAACAAATTGATATTGAATAGAAGGTATGGTGATGATATGGATCAAGATATATTGAATACTATTAGTAGCTTTACAAGTAAGGCTTTAAGGAAAAATTTCGGCAGAGGGCCGCAATCATGTCAGTCAACACTTTGTGATAAATACCTTGTTACATATATCCGTGGCTTTATATCACCTATGGAGGAGGTGCTTGTTCAACAAGGGCAAAGAAATCATGTTGAAAAGGCTAGAACAGTTATCATAAATCATATTCTTGAGGAATTAAAAGGAGTAGTGAAAGTCTCTTTAGATCGTGATGTTGAGGATTATTACCATGATTGGAATTTTCCCAACAATTCTGGAGTGATTATTTTCATTTTAGATGAGAAGGTAACAGAGGAATACTCCTTAAGACAAGATGTAAATCTAAACAAATTAGAGAAAGAAGTCTCGCGAATTAGCTATCTTGTTCAGAAGGTTCCTGATCAAATTCATGTATATCCCCTATCAGATTCGATTTATTTAATCGAGAGAAAGGGGATACTGATACCGATTGAAAAATCACTTGTTCAAAAAGGATTTATGGAGGAGTTAAAAATTACAAAAGATGAATTGGAGAAAAGTTATTTCCATAGATATGGAAAGTTCGGTGATATCTTCCAATCTCCTGTTAAAGATATCTTTATGGATTGGAATTTCAAAGAAGATAAGTCATTTATGGTGTTTGTCTTAAATTCCTAAGTTTATATAAAATGGATAGAAAAGTTCACGTTGTTGTTTCTTTATGTGAACTTTCTATATCCATTTAGGTCGGATAGTAAGCTCTAAAAGTATAATTTGAAGCGGACTTATTCTTTATGGCTTTTTTATACCTTTAAGTTCAATACAAGCAGTTGTACCTTTATTAACTGAGCTCTCAAAAGTAAGGTTGCCACCCATTGAATCAATTAAACGAAATGTCACTAATAAACCTAACCCTGTTCCGTACGTTTTGGTCGTAATATATGGCTTTCCTAATATTTGTAGTTGCTCTGTATCCATGCCTGCACCTGTATCTATAATTTTTATGTTTATTTTGTCCGTTTTTTTACAATAAGAAGTAACTATTTTCACGCTTCCGTCGTCTGTAGCTGTGATTGCGTTTTTTACTAAATTTAATATTGCTTGTTTAAATGTAATTGGATCTACTGTTATATAAATATTCTTTTCAATAAAATGGTCTAATTTTATACCTTTTATATTAGCGTATGATTGTACAAGTAGAATAACTTCTTTAAGAGCTTTGTTAATGTTGAATTCTTTCATCTCTGAATTTTGCTTGGGTATAGCTAAGTTTAGATAATCTGAAATAATTAATTCGGTTTTGTCAAGTTCATCAATTGCAGTGTCGATATAATGATGAAGATCTTTATCAACTTTTACCTTTGTGAGTTGGATAAATCCCCTGACAGCTGTTAATGGATTTTGTATTTCATGGGCAATAGAAGCAGCAAGTTCACTCATCGTATTCATTTTCTCTGCATTATGAACCTGTTCGACTAGTTTAAGATTAGACAAGATACTTTCGATGAAATATGCATTAATCAGTATACCAATTACATAGGTTACTCCCATCAGTAAGTACAACTCAAATCCTTGTTGATAGAAAAGGTCTACTTGATTCATATATAAATAATGTAACTCACTAGCAGTAATCACAATAAAAAAAGTAACGATTGAGATACAAAGTATAGCTATAAATTTTTTATTATTATTTGTATGATGATATTTCTTTTTAATAAGCATTATGAGAATTAAAAGAATAAGTGCAACAACTAAAGCATTTACCGATAAAATAAACTTACCTAAATAGTAACTGTATCCAACCACTAACACACCACATATTAGTATTGATTTTCCTCCCGTATATAGTGCACAGATAACAAGCGGAACCCAGCTTAAGTTCCATTGAATTTCCCCTGATATAATAGGGAAATTCATACTCAAAATAGACACTAAACCGAAAGCTAGTCCAGCTAGGAACTCGGTTCTTTTTTTAGTTGAATGAGTAAAGATCAAATTATAAAAATAGATGGGGGATAGCACGATCAAGAGGTTGAATAACACCTGTCCCATACTACTTGTTGTTGATGCTAGCAAAACATAGTTCACGACCTTTCAGAAATCTTTTATTATAGTAGTAAGTAAACAAAAAAAGCCAAAATAAGAGTAGTGATCATAACTACTTCTTACTTTGGCTTTAAATTTCAGCTATTAACTAGAAAAACATAACCTATATGATGAGCTCTATTAAATTCAAAAATGGGGATATAAAGAGCTTATTGTCGTTTGAAAGAATAATTGAAAAAAGAAAATGGAGCATCTCCAAGTTTCTATTCATATCATATAATTTTTAAAAAGAAGTTTCAATTGTAAACTACAAAAGGATAGATAAGCCAGATCCTATCTGGTTTATCTATCCTTTCGTGGACTAACACTTAGAATTAGTCTAGAACAACGATTTTCACCGTTTTACGACCCCATTGTAATGCTTTTGCACTTGATGGCATCAGAACATCAATTTTGTGACCAATAATGGCACCGCCTGTGTCACCAGCGATTGCAACACCATATCCCTCAACCCACACTTTTGAACCAAGTGGGATAACGCCTGGGTCTACTGCAATTAATTTCATGTTAGGATTCTTCTTTATATTATAGCCTAAATAAGTAACATCGTTTTTAGTATCTTCATGACTATAGGCTGTTGCAGACACATACATTTCTTTTCCGGAAACAGTGGAAGTGTCTTTATTATTTGTTGGAGGAGCAACAGTTTGCTGAGCCTGTGCTTCTTCTTGAGCTTTTTTCGCCTTTGCTAATTCAACAGCTCTTGCTTTAGCTGCAGCTTGCTCCTTTTCTAATTTAGCTGAAATAGAGGTGATTTGTGATTGTATTGTTGATTTTTCTTTTTCAGCGAGATTAATTTCTGCTGAAAGCTTCTGATATTTTTCCTGCATAATAGCTAATGCTTCATTTCTCTTTACACGGTTTTCTTCTAGTTCAGCTTTCTTAGCTTCAAGATCATTTTGTTGTGTATGAAGAAGTTGTTGTTGACGATCAATTTCTTTTTTATCTTCTTCAATCTGTTTTAAATCAGCTTCTTGTTGATCGATTATTTTTTGATCAGCATCTAGTAAAGTGGCAACTGCACCAACACGTTCAAAGAAATTACCAATGCTTTCTGAGTTAATTAAAGTTTCAATAACAATTGTCGTGCGATCACTATGTTGCAGAGCGACTAAACGCTTTTCCATAATTCCTTCACGTGCATATACTTTATCAAGTAAAAGGACAATTTCCTCTTTCTTTTTTTCAATTATCTTCTGTGTTTCTGATATTTTGGCTTCTACTTCAGCTAAACTTTTTTCGTTAGTAGAAATCTGATTTTCTAAGGCTTGTACATTTTCTTGAATGTCTTTAACTTCTTCATTTATCGCTTGTTGCTCTTTTTCTTTTTGAAGAATGGTTTGTTGACTCTGCTCTAGCTGTTCATTGGCACGATCTAAAGATGCCTTTGTTGATTCTGCGTTTGCCACGTAAGAAATAGGTAAGGATAATAAAAGGATACCAATTGTGGCAATAGTTTGCTTAAAAGCTCGCATATAGCAACCCCTTTCTCGTCTATCTAGTTATAACATAGAAAAAGATTTCGTAGGTTACAATTAGATTAAAAGTTTAGGTAATTACTTCCACTCAATCTAGTATTATCCTATTTTTTAATGATGGAAATGGTTATGTGGAGAACATGAAGACCAAAACGGCATATGGAAATAAGAGAAATGGTCTTCATCAGTGGGATGAAGACCAAAACAGCGTGGGAAAAGGAGGAGAATGGTTTTCATAAGGGGGATGAGGACCAAAACGGCATAGGGAAATAAGGGAAATGGTCTTCATCCGTGTAATGAAGACCAAAACGGCATAAAAATAAGAGGGGAATGGTCTTCACCAAAGAAAGAATATGAAACATGTCCTTAAAGAGAGCAAAAAAGAAGAACATTCGGGATGTTCTTCTCGTGAAGTATTAATTATTGTTGCTGCCATTCTAGTAATTTACGATCGGAAGGGAGCAAGAAAGCTAAAATACCTAATACAGGTAGTAAAGCTACTCCAATCATTGTTGTTGTTAATCCTAATGTATCAATAATTGCCCCTAGAGCAACTGAACCAATTGCTCCCATACCAAATGCTAACCCGACAGTTAAACCGGACATTGTTCCAATTTTCCCAGGAACAAGCTCTTGAGCATACACAACTGTAACTGAAAAGCTTGACATCAAGATAATTCCGATGCAACCAAGCAGGATCAGAGAAGCGGTAGGGCCAACAAAAGGCAGCAATAATGTAAACGGCACTGTAGCTAGTAGAGAAACAAGGATCACATTACGTTTACCGAAACGGTCTGCTAGTGGACCACCAAGAAATGTTCCAACTGCACCCATTACAAGGAAAGTAAAAATGTATAGCTGTGAGGTAGCAATTGTTAAGTCGTATTTTTCAATGGCATAAAAGGCGTAGAAGTTAGAGATCGCACTTCCGTACCAAGAACGAGCAAAAATGATGAAAATAATGATAATGAGAGCATTACGAATTGCTTTTGATAATGATTTACTTTTATGTTCTACTTGTGGCTTTGCCTTTCTTTCAGCTTTCATAATTGATAGCTTAGTAGAATACCATTTTGCAATATAGATTAGAAAGCAAACGGCTAGGGCGGCAACAACTGTAAACCAAATTGCGCCAAACTGACCTAATGGCACTAGAATTAATGCTGTAATAACTGGTGCAAGTGCCTGACCGCTATTTCCACCAACCTGGTAGATAGACTGAGCCAACCCTCTGCGGTTTCCGGCTGCCATATAAGCAACCCTCGAACCTTCAGGATGAAAAATAGCTGAACCGAGGCCTATAAAAATAACCGATAGAAGAATTGTGATAAACGAAGGAGCAAAAGCTAATCCAAGAACACCGAGCATACTGCTTGTTAGTCCAATTGGTAATGCATAGGGCATAGGGCGTTTATCTGTATAAAATCCTACAACTGGCTGCATAACAGACGATACCATATTTAATGAAAAAGCAATAAGACCTAGTTGAGTAAATGTAAGCCCCATTGATTTCTCTAAAATAGGGAACATTGCCGGAATAACTGACTGAATGCTATCGTTTAAAAGATGGCAAAGACCAATGATAAATAAAATGTTATAAACAGTTCCTGAATCTTTTTGATAAGAAGCAGGCTTTTTGGGAATCGAAGCAGTAGACATGTTTTTTTCTCCCTTACATAAATTGTTTCGAAGTACGAAAAGACTCTAATAGTCATATTATTGTCATCACTTGGAAAAAATTCAAGGGAAAGTTAAGAAGGGCACTTCAAATATTTGAAGCACCCGATAAAAATGTGGTTTATGATTTACCAAGCACCCATTTGCTTTTCATGAACATGGCATATGCTATAAAGAATGTTAAACAAATGAATGCTGCTGAGCTTCCAGCTACTAATAATATGCTTGTTGTATCATAAATACCGTAAATTAACTGTTTTATTAATGCATAGATATTGAGAAATGGAATAAGAAAATGCATGGTTGATAATTCATTAGCCGAGACACCGATTAAGATGAAGTATGGAACCATCGCCAGAGTTGTAATCGGTGAGATATAATTTTGAGCTTCTTTTAAGTTGTTTGCCATTAAGCTGATAAGCATTTGTAAACTTGAGATTAATAATGCAAAGAAGATAATACCGACTAATAAGCTGATCGTGAAAAATCCTATATTTTCATCCAATTGTAATGCATCTGCAAGGTTTTCTGTAAAGACATTTACCCCAATAATGAAGGTAATGACAGAGAAAATTCCACTCACCATACTTAATGTGCTTATAGCTAGCCATTTACCAATGATAATATGAAGACGATTAACTGGAGTCATTAGTAAAGCTTCCATTGTTTTACGTTCTTTCTCTCCTGCAAATAAATCATTTGCTGCTGGTAGTCCTCCCATTAAAACGGCTAATACGATAATAAGCTGAGCAAAGATCGAAATTAAGTAAAGTGACGTATCATCGCCTTCACTCATGCTTTTGATGTTGATTTTAAAAGGCTCTAAAGATGTTGGATCAATATTACTTTCAACTAGGTATTGCTGAATATACTCTTGTTGTTTTAAAGCTAGCGTATTTGCAATTAAATCCTGGGTGCTTCCTCCTTTTGTGCTAGTTGGATCAGCTTGAACAATTACTTCAGGAATTTCATTGTTTTCTAACTTCAGACTGAAATTTTCATCGGCAGAAATAGCAACTAATGCTTCGCCCTCTTCTACTAAATGAACAGGATTATCCGTAGAAACGATTTCGATTTCGTCTAATTCCTCCAGCCAATCTAAAACGAGTTTATCCGTATTCTGCTCCACTGCAACGTTTACTTGTTCAACAGAATCATCCATAATGATCTTTTCCATAAAAAACAATAACCCAATGTTAAATAATATTGGTAGCATGACGCTGAGCATAATGGTTTTACGATCTCTCATTGAATCTTTCAGTTCTTTTATAAAAACATGCCAAGTCATTATTCATTCCCCCTAATAATACGAGACATAAAAATGTAGTTTAAATCATCACTTTCTTCTTGCTTGTATAAGTCCTCGGTAGATCCGTTATAAATCATTTCTCCTTTATGAATCATAATAATAGATTGGCAAAGCTGTTTTACCTCTTCCATAATGTGACTGGAGAAAATAATGGTTTTCCCCTCACGTCTAAGCTGATGAATAAGTTCTCGAAACATATTTGCTGAGGTAATATCTAATCCTGTTGTGGGTTCGTCTAATAAAATGATCTCCGGGTTGTGGATAAGGGTTCTAGCTATCGTGACTTTTTGACGCATGCCTTTTGAAAAGCCTCCAACCTTTCGATCTATATATTCCTTCATACCAAATCGAACGGCAAGCTGATGAATTCGATTTTCGGTTTCATTTTTACTTAACCCGTGGAGCTTTGCAAAATAGGCAAGATTTTCACGGGCTGATAAACGATCATAAAGTCCAGTCTCACTTCCGAATAGAACACCAATCCGCCCTTTAATTTTCATAGGTTCTTTATGAATATCAATTCCGTCAATCATAATGCTGCCCTCTGTTGGCTCTAACATAGTCGATATCATCCTAAGGAGAGTTGTTTTTCCTGCACCGTTTTCCCCAAGTAACCCAACTACATCTCCTTTACGGATTTCACACGTAATATTATTTACTGCCTGTATGGATTTCTTTTTATCTTTAAAGGATCTTGAAACATGATTTATCCTGATCATCCTTTTTCCTCCTTGATTCCCTTAATCTATTACAATCATAAGAGTTCAGCATAGTAAAAACATCCATCCTGTCGTGAAACTTCCTTTTTTTGTCGTGAAAATGCCAATTTCTTTCATGAACATGATAAAATATTGGTAAAAAATTCTATGGAAGAGTGCGCATATGATAAAAGTTGGTTTAGTTGATGACCAAAAATATGATTTAGAGAAATTGCAGATCACGCTTTCGAAGGAAGCTGATATTGATATTGTCTTTTCGACGAATAACTCAGAGGAAGCCTACAAATTAATTAAAAGTGAGGATATTGATTTACTTATTACTGACATTGAAATGCCGGAGTTATCAGGATATGAATTAGCCGATTTTATACACAGCTACGCAATGGATATAAAGGTGATATTTGTAACCGGTCATAGTGGATATGCGGTACATGCCTTTGAGTTAGATGTTTTGGATTATATTATGAAACCATTTTCTAAAGAAAGATTGCTTAGAGGAATTAAACGATTGCAAAAGAAAAAAGAGGTAGCTGATAAAACAAAGCTGGTGCTTAAAAATAAATCTGACATTTTTTTTATTGATAAGAAAGGAATTATTTATATTGAAAGGACGGGAAGATCGACAACCATTTATACACATGAAGGCGAGTTTTCTACCTATCAAACATTAAATGAGTTGGAAGAAGAGCTAGCGGGTTCACATTTTGTTCGTTCTCATAGAGGGTTTATTATTAATATTCATTATGTGAAGAACTTTTCATTATATACAAAAAACTCCTACACCGTTCATTTTCAAAAAACAAAGAATACAGCTATTATTACAAAATCAAGTCTCGATAAACTACAAGATCAATTTTATAACTAGGAGTAAGCTTGTGAATTCTATTTTATATATCGTGTTTCTATGCAGTTTATATTTAATTGCATATTTAAAACTATTCATAACTCAACATCATCTAATGGTGATACTTTTGTTTGGGATTCATCTAGCGGTTATCATGTTACATCGTAAAGAAATCAAATTGCTTCCGTTTTCTCTATCCACTTTATCTTTTAAAAAGACTAGTTACTTAATCGTTCTTCAAGTATTATTTTTAGCAGTTATCATAACAACGGTACAGGAAACTTCTCAAATCATTTCCGTAATCGGGATGTTTGTTTGTGAAGTTGTTAGGTTAAGGAAGCTGCCTTTAGAAGTAAAAGGACAGTATGAGCTTCAGCAGTTGTCAAAAAAATTGGAAGAGATGAATCAACATTTTTTAACCGTAAGATCACAACGACATGATTTTCTAAAGCATGTTAGTGCTTTAGATTTTCTTATAGAACATGATAAGAATCATAAAGCAAAGGAATACTTTCGCACCCTGCTTGGTGAATATGATGGGGTCAACCAGGTAATAAAAGGGGAGGATGCTCATATTTCTTCCATTTTATTAAAATATAAACAATTAGCAGAACAAGCAGGAACAGATATTGAATATAAATTTAATGTACCAGTCTCATCATTACCTATGGAGTCAGTTTACCAGGTTCAATTGATTACAAATCTCTTAGAAAATGCTGTTGAGGCTTCACAGAGTTATCACGCTATCTATAATCACTCCTCTGTTACTTTTAAAACAGAAAGTCATGGTGGAATTTATATTCTTGAAATCATGAATCATGCTATCTTTACTAATAAGAACGAAATAGATGATTTATTTGAAAAGTTCGGTACAACATCAAAGGGGAAAGGTCATCAAGGTTTAGGGACCTTTATTATCTCTAATTTAGTAAAGTCACATAATGGTCGATTATCCATTCAATATATTGAAAATACCATAAATATAAAGATAAAAATCCCACTAATCGTGAAAGGCTGATTCGAATAATGAGTCAGCCTTTTGTGAGGTTATTTATTGTGATTAACTTTTCAATAAGATATCTAATGCTAATGGCTAAGAGGATATAGATGGGAAATGAGTATAAATGAGACCAACTTATTGGTATATAGATACCTAGAAGCTTAGCTATTGGTTCGAAAATAAATGAGAAGACTGCAGCTAGGACGATAGAGGCGAAAATGTAGGATCTCCATTTGGTGAAAAATTGATAAAGTAGCATAAAATAAATGGAAATCATTAGGTCAATGCATAAGATTCTTGGACCCCAAGGTAGAATCATTTTTGGATATTCCCAAATTTGTAGCTCCCCTCCAAGAGTGTCCAAAAAGGTTACGATATTTAATGTGATGAACCCAAACAAAAGAATCGTTAGCAGTCTGCTTTTGTCTAATAAACGTATCCATACAATAAATAAAATAATGAACGTAACAATAAGGAACCACCATTGAAAGCTAAAAATAATATCATGTTGGTAATATTCCCAACGCATTTTTGAAAGTTTCTCCTGAGTTTCCATAATATCAGTTATGCTTGGACTCATCTCATACCTCACAATGTAAAATGTTGTTACTTATTATAGGTATTTTGCTGAATATTATGAGTGCTAGTTGAAACAATGTTAATTTGAGATAAGAATCTATCTTCAATCATCCTATTATTTTTTTCATGTAATCTTGTTTCAAGGTAAAATTATCACTAACGCATTTAAAGATACTTAACACTATTGATTATTATTCTAATAAATAGTAGTGATGAAACATAAAATGATATGAAACTTATTGCTCGTTATCCAAAGTGTAGACAATATACTTAAAGTAAGCTGGATTCATTATTGATCTCTTACTATTATCTGGGGGCACTACATACAATGATAAAATTAAAATCATTTCTACATCCATACAAAATACCAATGGTCGTTGCATTGCTATTAATGTTAGCTGAGTTAACAGTGGAGTTGTTACAACCTTTGTTAATGGCAAAAATTATTGATGATGGAATACTTAAAGAGGACTATTCGGTCGTTACATTTTGGGGCGCCGTGATGTTGGCTTTGTCTTTCCTCGCGTTTGCTTCAGGCATTATTAATTCTTTTTATGCTGCACACGTTAGTCAAGGCTTTGGTTTTGATATAAGAAAACAGTTGTTTGTAAAGGTTCAATCCTTTACTTTTGAGAAGCTAAGTAAGTTTCCAGCATCATCTCTTATTACAAGAATGACTAATGATATTACACAGCTACAAAATACGCTGTTTATGGGACTTAGAATCATGTTAAGAGCCCCACTTCTTGTTATTGGCTCAGTAATTATGTCCTTTTTTGTAAACACTGCTTTAGCAACAGTCTTTGCGTTTGTTATTCCATTTGTTATTATTCTACTTATTTGGATTATGAAAAAAGGTAGTGGTTTATTTAAAAAGGTTCAAGCTAAATTAGATGCTGTGAATGATGTGTTAAGAGAGAATCTAATGGGGATGAGGTTAATTAAGGCTTATGTTCGTAGAGGTCACGAAATTGAACGTTTTACAAAAGCCACTGATTCATTAAGGAATTCAACAACAAAAGCATTGCGAATGATTGAAATGGCAATGCCGATCTTGCTTCTTATTATGAATATCGGGATTATCTACATTTTATGGAACGGTCAAGTACAGGTTGCAAGTGGAAATGTTCAGGTAGGTGAAGTGGTTGCAATTGTCAACTATGGACTAAGAACAACAGCAGCTTTATCGATGTTTTCCTTTATTGTTATGTTTCTTTCACGCTCTCGTGCTTCAGCTTCACGTGTGATGGAAGTTTTAGAAACAGATGGAGGGGAAGAAGAGTCTGTGGGGAAACAGGTTTTACTCCAAGACGGAAGTATCTATTTTAGTCATGTTTCATTTGTTTATCCTGGAACTAGTGAAAGAGTATTAAAAGATATTTCTTTTCATGTGGAAGCAGGTGACACGGTTGCGGTAATGGGTGGCACTGGGTCTGGGAAGTCATCTCTTTTTCAGTTAATTCCAAGATTATATGAAGTAGACTCTGGGAAGATCTTAATCGATGAAGTTTCAGCTGAAAGCATGGATATTGAGTGTTTGCGTAATCAGATAGGCTTAGTTCCTCAGGAAGCCGTACTATTCTCTGGGTCAGTAAAGGACAATATAGCGTGGGGGAAAGAGCATGCTTCATACGAAGAGATCATTGAAGCAGCAAAAGCGGCACAAATTCACGAAACAATTATCAAGCTACCTAATCAGTATGAAACAAAAATAGGGCAAAAAGGGGTCAACCTTTCAGGTGGACAAAAACAAAGATTATCTGTCGCAAGAGCTTTTGTCCGCAGACCAAAAATTCTTTTGTTAGATGACAGTACGAGCGCCCTTGATGTGAAAACAGAAAAGAAATTACTGAATGCTTTAAAGAACTATACCTGCACGACTTTACTTATTACCCAAAAAATTAGTACAGCACAAGAGGCTGATCATATTCTATTGTTGGATGAAGGGAAGGTAGTAGCTTATGGACATCATCATGAGTTATTAGAAAGCTCCCCTCTCTATCAAAAAATCTATCGTTCGCAAATGATGGAGGAGGTGCCCAATGTTGAAGCATCTAACTAGCCCATTTAAGTATGAGAGAATGTCCCTGGATAACCACAATCCGCAAATGAAAAAGCGAAAAGTCGGGTTTAAAGAGGGGTTGCAAACGGTCTTTAGGATTTGGAGATATTTATCCGAAAAAAAGGGTCAGTTTTTCCTTGTGCTGGTTATGGTTATTTTAAGCTCAGTCTTAGGGTTGTTAGGGCCATATTTAATTGGAAAAACAATTGATGAACATATTGTTACATTAGCAACTGATGGTTTGACTTTCATGGTTATGGGGCTTATAGCCGTTTTCATACTCCATTCAATATCCTTATTCCTGCAAAATTACTGGATGATTGGTATCTCACAATATACAGTAAATAAAATGAGGTCAAATTTGTTTAACCATCTCCATTACCTTCCTATTTCATTTTTCGATAAACGACAGCATGGGGAACTAATGAGTCGAGTGACAAATGATATTGAAAATGTTAGCTCAACCTTAAATAGCTCAGTTATTCAAATCTTTTCAAGTCTATTGACCTTAATTGGAACAGTGACAGTTATGTTATGGTTAAGTCCCTTATTAACGCTTATTACTTTATTGATTATCCCTCTTATGGTTATCGGTATGAAGTGGATTACTAGACGTACCGGAAGTCTTTTTAAGCAGCAGCAACAACGTTTAGGTGAACTTAATGGTTATATTGAGGAAGTAATATCAGGGCAGAAGATGATCAAAGCCTATTCGCAAGAACAAAAGGTAATCGAAAGCTTTATAGACAAGAGTAATAACTTAAGAAAATCAGGGTTTTGGGCTCAAACGATTTCAGGTTTTATTCCTAAGGTTATGAATATGCTCAATAACCTTAGCTTTGCTATCATAGCGGGAGTTGGTGGGCTGTTTGCTCTGAATGGTATGATTACTATAGGTACGATTGTCATTTTTGCAGAATACGCAAGACAATTCACGCGACCATTAAATGACTTGGCAAACCAATTTAATACGTTATTATCAGCAATAGCGGGAGCTGAAAGAGTGTTTGATATTCTTGATGAGGAAAAAGAAAAGGATTCAAGCTCTTCAATGACTGTTACCGATTTAAATGGAGAGGTCCGCTTTAAAGCTGTTTGCTTCTCGTACGAACAAGGAGAGGATAAGCAAACAATAGAGGATGTGAATATTCTTGCACATCCTGGAGACACCGTTGCTCTAGTAGGGCCAACAGGTGCCGGGAAGACAACTATTATTAATTTAATAGCCCGTTTTTATGATGCTGACCAAGGTTCGATATACATTGATGGGAAAAATATAAACCAAATAAGCAGGGACAGCTTAAGAAGTCAAATGGCGTTCGTTCTGCAGGATACCTTTCTTTTTAAAGGGACAATTTTAGACAACATTAGGTATGGGAGAATGGATGCATCTGATGAGGAAGTTATGGAAGCAGCAAAGCTTGCTAATGCAGAATCATTTATAAAGAGGCTGCCGAAGCAATATCATTCACTCATTCAACATGACGGAAATGGAATTAGTCATGGTCAGAAACAACTACTGGCTATTGCTAGAGCAATGCTTGCTGACCCGAAAATATTAATTCTAGATGAGGCGACGAGCAGTATTGATACGATTACAGAACTACGAATTCAAGAAGCGTTATCGAGGTTGATGGAGGGAAGAACAACCTTTGTCATTGCTCATCGATTAAACACAATCAAAATGGCTGATCAAATTATCGTTTTAAAAGATGGGAAAATTATTGAAAAAGGAACACATAAACAATTACTAGAAGAACGAGGATTTTACTCTGATATGCAAAGTCAAAGTGAAACGGGAGTTATTGAAAAACCTTCTTACTAATGCTAAGAAGGTTTTTCTATTGGTTTTTTTGTTTACATTGGTAATGTTTACATAAACTCAATAATCCATTTACAAAAATATACATTATCTTTAAACCAACTTTATAATTCATTGATACTATAAAGTTGTGAAGGACAAGTGAATAGATTAGGTTGTGAAAATGAGAAACCATAAAAAGAAATAGGAGAATTACGTTATCGTAACCCCTGTGTTTTTTTATGGTTTCTTTATTTTGCTATTCGACCTTCAAGTCAATATGAAGGAGTGGGTAGGATGGACATGCTACAGGAATTTACAAGAAGATTGGAAGAAGATCAAGTGATTTCATCTATCAAAGATCCAAAAAGTCTGGATCAGTTTTTAAACACAAATATACAATCGGCCTTTTTATTAACAGGAAACATTAGTGTGATAAAGAGATATGTTGACTTACTAAAGAAAAACAACCGATTTGTTTTTTTACACATCGAAAAAATTCCCGGAATTAGTTATGACCGTGAAGGATTGAAATTTATAGCAAAGTATGTAAAGCCAACTGGAATTATAACAACAAAAAGCTCACTTATCCAATTAGCAAAAAAAGAAGGGTTGTTAACGATCCAAAGACTCTTTTTAGTTGATACAGATGCGGTGAAAAATGGCTTGCAAACAGTCAATGACATTAAACCGGATGCTCTTGAGGTTATGCCTGCTCTTATTCCAGAAATGATTAGCAAGCTAAAAAGAGAAACAAATCTTCCTATTATTACAGGTGGACTTATACAAAATCAGCTACAAATTGAAGCGGCATTAGGTAGTGGAGCAGTGGCTGTTTCAACTGGAAGACCTTGGCTTTGGAAGACCCGTAAAGAGGAGAAGCTTCGTATCTAAATTCAAATGAGGAGGTTAACAGAATGAAGCGTATAGAGCTGAAAAATGTGACAAAATCCTATGATGGGAAATCAGATGTGATAAAAGAAATTGATGTCACGATTGAACCGGGTGAATTCTTTGTGTTAGTAGGTCCATCTGGATGTGGGAAAAGCACAATGCTTCGCATGATTGCTGGGCTTGAGGATATATCAAAAGGGGAGCTATTTATTGGTGACGTTCTTTCCAATCAACTACCACCAAGTCAGCGGAACCTTTCAATGGTGTTCCAAAACTATGCATTATATCCACATCTAAATGTTGAACAAAATATTACGTTTGGCTTACATACGAAGAAAATTTCAAAATCTGAACAAAAGAGAAGGTGCCTAGAGACGGCTAAAATGCTAGGGTTGTCTGATCTATTAGATCGTAAACCGCGGCAATTATCAGGTGGACAACGACAAAGGGTGGCATTAGCACGTGCGATTGTGACACATGCACCGATTTGTTTAATGGACGAGCCTCTATCTAACTTAGATGCAAAGCTAAGGGCGAAAATGAGATCCGAAATTAGGCAGATTCAAAGAAAGCTAGGAATTACGATGGTCTATGTTACACATGATCAAACAGAAGCAATGACAATGGCTGACCGCATGATGATTTTACATAGCGGGAAAATTCAGCAAATTGGTAGACCAATTGATATCTATAATAGCCCAGCAAACACGTTTGTAGCATCCTTTATCGGCGCACCTCCGATGAATCTCTCAGAAGTATCAGTTAGGGACAATTGTTTACTGTTTGATGATAATCGCTCGATTTTACTAGCTAATGAGGTTGCTAGTCTATTACCTAAAGATAAGAAGCTAATGGTAGGAGTTCGTTCTGAGGATGTAAAGCTTGCTAAAGACGGCAAGGTGAGTTTTTTCGCTGAGGCTGTGAATGTAGAGGTGCTCGGTACAGAAACATTAATTACATTTGAGGTTGGTCATAAACAGTGGATAGCGAAATGGAACGGGCAATGGAACGTTGATATTGGAGAAAGAATACCTTTGTACATCACACCTTCAGATCTTTATATGTTTGATGCTGCTAGTGGGGAGTGTTTGTGGCATCAATCTAATAGATTCGATCAACACTCTCTCAAGGAGGCAGTTTTATGAGTAGCTTGCCTGATATATCGTCACCTTCACTTAAAATAAAAACAAACTCTAGAGTCAAGAAAAGCACGTTGCCAAACCTTTTAATAGGACTACTCTATCTGGCACCATCTATTATCTTGTTTGGATTATTTCTTTTTTATCCAATGATACGTACGTTATATCTAAGCTTTTTTTTGACAGATGGACAGGGAGTGCCGATTACATTTGTAGGCCTTGAAAATTTCACTTACCTTTTACAGTCTAAGAGCTTTCAACAAAGTCTTAAAGCAACGGTACTCTTCGTATTGTACACAGTTCCGCTAGGGGTGGTGATTGCCTTATTTTTAGCTGTCATTGCGAATGAAAAGGTGAAGGGAATAGGCTTTTTTCGAACGATGTTTTCTTCCACGATGGGAATGAGTGTTGCGGCTTCTTCGGTAATTTGGATGTTTATGTATAACCCGGCAATAGGAATATTAAATAAATTGGTCACTGCAATTGGTGGCTCTGAAATTCAGTGGTTACTAGACCCGAAATATGCCCTGTTCTCTGTTGCAGTGTCAACAATTTGGATGAATACAGGATTTGCTTTTCTTATTTTGTTAGGTGGGTTGCAAAATATTGATGATTACTTGTACGAGAATGCTGAAATAGCAGGAGTAAGCTATTGGTATAAACTTAGAAAAATAACAATTCCGATGTTATCTCCCACTCTATTTTTCATTATTACCGTATCGTTAATCAATGCATTTCAAACCTTTGGTCAGATCGATATTTTAACAAAGGGAGGACCAGTGGAGTCCACAAATGTTATTGTGTATTCCATCTATAAAGATGCCTTTATAAACTATAATGTTGGATCTGCTAGTGCTCAAGCAACCATTCTTTTCTTCTGTATTTTATTTATTACCATTCTTCAATTTAAGCTTGGGGAACGGAAGGTGCATTATCAATGAGGAGTTTGAAAAAGATTGTCTTATATATATTGTTAATTGTTTCAGTCATTTTTATGATGTTTCCAATTTTTTATGCATTCATGATCAGTTTTATGCAAGGAGGAGAGGTACTCAAAGGTAATCTAATCCCTAATAGTTTTACATTGGAAAACTATAAATCTGCTTTTGAAAAGGTTCCTCTTCTTCAATATCTCTGGAATAGCTTTTATGTATCAACTGTTGTTATGGTAGGCCAAATAATTGTATCCAGCTTGGCGGCATTTGCCTTTGTGTTTATATCTTTTAAGGGAAGAGAGCTTATCTTTTTCTTATTTATTTCAACAATGATGATTCCTTGGGAAGCAACGATGGTGCCGAATTTTATAACCATCCAAAAACTAGGATGGTTGAATTCCTATTCTAGTCTTACCATACCTTTTTTCGCATTAGCATTCGGAACGTTTTTGTTAAGACAACAATTCAAAACAATACCTAAGGAGTTGTATGAAGCCTCACAGGTTGCTGGAATAAGTCGCTTTCGCTTCTTTTGGAATGTTGTTTTACCAGTTTCAAAAACAAGTTTAATTACATTAGGAATCTATAGCTTTTTAACCACCTGGAATATGTACCTATGGCCGTTGCTTGTCACAAACAACGAAAGTGTTCGAACGGTACAAATCGGTTTAAAACAGCTGCAGTCACAAGAAATTTCTACCGAATGGGGGGTGGTGATGGCAGCAGTCGTTGTAGTTATTCTTCCAACACTCATATTATTGTTTATCGGTCAAAAACGTCTTCAAAGTGGACTTACTCAAGGTGCAATTAAGTAATGAAAAATAAGGAGGACTTATTCATGAAGAAAAAATTTCTAATGATTCTATCTGCTTTGCTTTTATTGTTAGTAGGAGCTTGTTCAAGTTCAAGCACGAATTCTTCTGGTACAAAATCAGATGCTGAAGGGACAGAAACTGAGGGAACTGCAGGAAAACAAGAAGTTGTGTTTTGGCACGCGATGAGTGGAGATCTTGAAACAGTATTAAATGATATAGTTGCTGATTTTAATGAATCTCAAGATAATATTGAAGTGAAACCGGTTTTCCAAGGTACATACGAAGAGGCACTAACAAAGTTCAACACTGTTGCGGGTACTGAGGACGCTCCAACAATCATGCAGACATTTGAGGTTGGAACAAAGTATATGATTGATAGTGGTCACGTTCAGCCTGTACAAAAATTTATTGATGAAGAAGATTATGATACATCACAATGGGATAAAAACATTTCAAATTACTATACAGTAGATGGCGAGCAATATTCTATGCCATTTAATTCATCAACACCAGTCTTAATTTATAATAAAGATGCGTTTAAAGAAGCTGGATTAGATCCTGAGAAAGCACCGATGACATATAGTGAACTAAAAGATGCTGCGAAACAATTAACAAAAGCAGAAGGTGGAGATACAAGTCAATATGGATTCTCTATTCTTAATTATGGTTGGTTCTTTGAAGAGATGCTAGCAGAGCAAGGTGGTCATTATGTTGATAATGAAAACGGCCGTTCCGGAACTGCAACAAAGGCTACATTTAATGATGAATTAGGGTTAAATGTATTTAACTTAATTTCAGATATGTATAATGAAGGAACATTTTATAATGTAGGACAAAACTGGGATGATATGCGTGCAGCATTCCAATCAGGGAAAATGGCGATGTATTTAGATTCTTCAGCTGGTGTAAAAGCAATTGTAGATAATGCTGATTTTGAAGTTGGCGTTTCATATCTTCCAATTCCTGATGATGCTGAAAGAAATGGAGTTATTATTGGTGGAGCATCAGTGTGGATGTCAAGTGGCATTGATGAAAAGAAACAAAAGGCTGCTTGGGAATTTATGAAGTATCTAACTACTCCTGAGGTTCAAGCAGACTGGCATGTGAAAACTGGTTATTTTGCAATTAATCCTGCTGCCTATGAACAAGACGTTGTAAAAGAGGAATGGGAAATATACCCACAACTTAAAGTAACAGTTGATCAATTACGCGATACAAAGGCTAACACGGCTACACAAGGAGCACTGATTTCTGTATTCCCTGAATCAAGACAAAAAGTTGTTACAGCAATGGAGAACTTATACCAAGGAATGGATCCAAAGGAAGCTCTTGATCAAGCTGCTGAAGAAACAAATCGTGCATTAGAGGTTGCCAATAAAAAGCAAGGAAACTAATGAACTTTAGGTATTTTAAAGTAAGAGTAGAATGTTATTTACCACCTCTTTCGGCCCTTGAAGGATCTTTTCTTCCGGGGTCTTTTTTTAGAGATTACTAGTATAGGAGATCGGATATGAGTAATAAAGTAGAAATCTTTGCGCACCGTGGGATAAGTGGACTGTACCCGGAAAACACAATGGCTGCATTTAAAGCAGCGGCTGAAATAGGAGCACATGGTATAGAATTAGATGTACA
This sequence comes from Metabacillus litoralis, assembly GCF_003667825.1. Taxonomy (NCBI): domain Bacteria; kingdom Bacillati; phylum Bacillota; class Bacilli; order Caryophanales; family Bacillaceae; genus Metabacillus; species Metabacillus litoralis. The sequence goes on from NZ_CP033043.1 coordinate 4,629,257, forward strand.
AATATCACAAGATGGAGAGCTTGTTGTCATTCATGACGAAAGAATTGAACGGACAACAAATGGGGTGGGATATGTAAAGGATTTACCATTAAATAGATTAAAACAATACGATGCAGGAAGCTGGTTTCATGTAGACTTTCAAAATGAAAGAATTCCTACACTGAATGAAGTGTTAGAGTGGGTAAAAACACTTTCATATAAATTGATTGTGAACATCGAATTGAAAAATGATCGAATTAAATATGAAAATCTTGAGGAAAAGGTGGTACGTTTAATTCATGAGCTGAATCTCGACCAACAATGCATCATATCTTCATTTAACAGAGATAGCTTAAAAAAGATCTATGAGATTGATCATAAAATAGAAACAGCTCTACTATTTCAAGGTGTACCAACTGATGTGTTAAATATAGCCAAAAACCTCCATGTACAAGCTCTTCATTGTGAAGCGGTATTTGCGCAATCAATTTTAGGGAGAAAAGCAAGCTTAGCAGGTTATCCAATGAGAGTCTATACAATAAATACTTTAGAGGATTTTCATTCGCTAGAGAATACCTGTGCTTCCGTTGTTATGACTGATTTCCCTCAGATGTTTCTCTCATTCTGAGGGTATGGTATTCTTGTAGTCTATTACTATTGTGAGAAATTTATTACAAAAATTTAATTATTTTTATTCTTATGGTAAGAAAAGTAAAGTTATTATTTTGGTATATCATATTTATTGGCATTTTCTCGATAGTTTTTTTAGTATTACTTGTGTTAAACTAGTTGATGTTATTTTGGTTATGCTATTTTAATAGTGTCCATCATCATATATTTCCTAGCTCAACTTCATGTTATAACTCATGGTATTTTAAATTACTTTATTATAATAAAATAAAATGTGAGATTACCTAACATTGCTATTGTGTTATATGGAGATATTGATTATAATTTTAAAAGATAGAAAATTCAGCTTTTTATAAAAAAGGGGGTTTTGTTTATGGAGGGATTTGTTTCTGCCTTAAACAGTGTCTTGTGGAGCACACCAGTCATTTATATTTTACTAGGTGTGGGATTGTTGTTTTCCATTTTAACTCGTTTTCTACAGGTAAGACACATTAAGGAAATGGTTAGGCTTATGTTTCAAGGTAAAAGCTCTGAAGCCGGGGTATCCTCATTCCAGGCACTTGCGATCGCACTTTCTGGACGTGTAGGAACAGGAAATATTGCCGGGGTAGCTACTGCAATTGCCTTTGGTGGTCCTGGAGCAGTATTTTGGATGTGGGCAATCGCTTTTATCGGGGCATCAAGTGCATTTATTGAATCAACGCTAGCTCAGATTTACAAAGTGAAACAAGATGGTCAATATCGTGGGGGTCCTGCTTATTTCATAGAAAAAGGAATTGGCTGGAAATGGTTTGCTGTTCTATTTGCATTTGCAGCATTAATTGCAATGGCGATTTTAATGCCTGGTGTACAATCTAACTCAATCGCACTTGGTATGGAAAATGCATTTGGAATTCCTAAAGCAGTTACTGGTCTTGCAGTTGTTGTACTTCTAGCGGTTATTATCTTCGGTGGAGTTAAAAGAATTGCCAATGCGGCTCAAATAATTGTGCCATTTATGGCGATTGGTTATATCGTTTTATCACTTATTATTATTCTTATGAATATTACAGAGTTACCTGCAGTTATTTCTCTTATTTTCCGAAGCGCTTTTGCGTTAGATTCTGCTTTTGGTGGACTAATTGGTATGGCTATTGCTTGGGGAGTAAAACGTGGTATTTACTCTAATGAAGCTGGTCAAGGTACTGGTCCTCATATGGCAGCTGCAGCAGAAGTTTCACACCCTGCTAAGCAAGGCTTAGTTCAAGCTTTTTCTGTTTATATTGACACGTTATTTGTATGTTCAGCAACAGCATTTATGATTTTATTTACTGGTATGTATAATACAGAAGCACCTGATGGTTCGTTTATCGTTAACAATCTAGAGGGAATTGAGGCAGGTCCTGGCTATACACAAGCAGCAATTGATAGTGTTATTCCAGGATTTGGAGCAGGGTTTGTAGCGATTGCATTGTTCTTCTTTGCTTTTACAACCATTATGGCTTACTACTATATTGCTGAAACAAATATTGCATACCTAATCCGTGGTAAAAATAACAAAATTCCAATGTTTCTTTTAAAAGTTATTATTTTAGGAGCTACTTTCTACGGAGCAGTTAAAACAGCAAGCTTAGCTTGGGCTCTAGGTGATGTTGGATTAGGAATTATGGTATGGCTAAACGTTATTGCAATATTAATTCTTGCAAAACCAGCATTACTAGCGCTTAAAGATTATGAACAACAGAAAAAACAAGGAAAAGACCCTGTTTTCGATCCGAAAGCATTAGGCATTAAGAATGCTGACTATTGGGAAACTGAATACAAGAAGGATCAAGATCAAGCGTCGTGAGGAAAAGGCTAACCATTTGGTTAGCCTTTTTTGGTGCCTGGCACTTCTCGGAATTTGTCGAATTAAAATAAGCTAATTGTACATATTAAAAATGATATTGCTGTAAGGAGGGTTACACTTATGTCTAAAGAAGGCAGACAGAATTCAGAACAATCAAGTAAGCAAATTGCAAAGCAACAAGGAAAAAATGATATTGAATTTGGTACAGATGTTCAGATAGGAAATAGTCAGCACCAGAGCCAAAAGAAAAGTGGTATACAGGTAAATAAAAAATAAATTGAAATGATAAAGAAGCAGCTAATTAAATAGTTAGCTGCTTCTTTGGTTCCTATTTCAATTTTTCTTTCATCTCATCTGTCATGTACTGATCAGGAATAGAACCATACCACTCATTCCCGTCTTTTAAAATGAGTTTCACATAATAAGTATGATCTGATGAATACTCAGTAAAGTGGCGAATAATTGTTGTTAGAGACTCTTGATCAGTTATTGTTGCATGCTTTTGCCCTGTTTGATAATACTCTTCTGCTGAGAGCATTTCTTCAGCTGGATTTTGGGGGTTTACACTTGTCATTTCGGCTTCTTTAATATCGTTAGCATCAATGCGTGCATCTTCTAAATAATCATGCTCCTCTAACCATTTCGTAACATTTTCATAGGATTTTTTCCACTCAATTGAGTAGCCATCAAAAATATATTCTTCGTTGTTACTACGCTTGAATTCTATGTCGATATAAGCCCAAGGAGAAGCTGGACTAACAATATCTTCAATAGATTGAGTGAGAATATCCTTTTCTAAAACTCTTCTAAACTCTTCAATTTCTTTTTCGTCTGAAATCGTAATCGAACTAGAACGATGGCTAGGACCAACTGGATTAATTCTCATGTTCAAAATATCATTTCTTTGTAACTGGAAGTAATGGGGTTGGTTAACAAGATAACTATCCGATTCCAGAACTGGTGTAAGTTGTTTTTGGAATGCATCAGCAGGTAATTGATACTCACGTGTAAATTGTTTACCATTCTTCATTCGGTAAGTAATGAATCCTTGTACTTTGTTTATTTCTGAATGCTTCTGTGATTCTATAAAATCTTTTTGATTGATAATTTCTTCATGCAAGTTTCTAACGTCTTGGATATAAAGCTTATTATCCGAAAATGGATCAATTTCATTCCTCATCAATTCCTGCATATCATATTTATTACCGAAGTACACTTCTTCGATTTGATCCATTCTAGGAAGATTCGCTTCATAATTGATTAAGTCTGTTTTAATCCCTAATAGTACGACGATAAAAACAACACTGTAAATGATAATGCCTGTAAAGAAATGGAGGCGAAGGATACGCCATGTTTTGAGTAAAACCATTTCAGCTACTGTGTAGCCAATTAATGCTCCGATAATATAGCCAAAAATAATCCAACTCCAATTTAGATCACCTGTAGCAGAAAAATAACTACCACCTAAAATCATACTGCAGAAGGTTACTCCATATTTAAAGATCGGTTTTAAGAAAGGAAAGGCAATAACATCGGTTGCCCGTTCTAGCTGTCTTAATTTGTATAAAACTAAACCAATAACAAAAAAGAACACCGTAAAAATAATATAAATCATTATTTCAAGTGTTGAATATGGTTGAGGTTCATCCCAAGTTCCAACAAATCGTAGAAATGGAGATAGGTACATAAGCTTTTCTTCTATAAAGGCTGTCGTAAAACCAAAGAGAAGAAAGGATAGATTATAAGTAACCATCGTAACCATACCAATTGGTAAAAACAGAAAAATATAAGTTAAAATTGCCTGTACAGTTGACATCCCTGTGATAAAACCAACTGCAATGGAAAAAGAAAACATCATGCATGTTAATAAAGTGACTACACCAAACCATGACAATAGATCTAAAATGGTTAAGATTCCCGAAAACCCTTCAATTGTATTTGTTACAAAGTATGTAATAACAGCGGTTAATAGAATAGGTACAATTAATAGAAGTAGGCCGCTTATTACATGACTGAAGTATAATGTTTCTCTTCTAATTGGAAGACTATGGACCATATCTACTGAAGCTTCGTTTTGGATGTAGCGGAACAGTAATAATCCGGCAGCAACTGGGACTGCAAAATATAGAACAATTTGTATCTCTGGATTCACCATTAGATAATTTTTATAATCTGTAAAAATGACATATTTTCTAGATGCGATTTGAAGGAGGCCAAGTGGTAATGTAAATAATAGACTGACTAAATAGACAAGGCTAATCCATCCAAATTGTCTGAAGTCCTGCTTGATTACAGCATTTTTATAGAAGGATTTTTTCGATTTCATAACCCACATCCTCCATTTCATAAATGAATATTTCCTCTAAAGTTAGTGGCAATAAATCATAAAGCAAAACATCTGTTGAATGAATGATTTTGCTGATTTTTTCTTCACTACCTCGAACAATTAAAAGAGAAACGCTTCCTCGTTTTTCATAATGTAAAATATTTAGCTGATTTAATAGATGCTCCTCATGTGTAGGATCAGCTAAAGCTAGTTGAACCTTGTGTGTATCAGATTTTAAGTCATCTATTTCTTTTTCGATCATAATTTTTCCCTTATGCATAATCCCCACATGATCACATAAGTCCTCAATTTCTCGAAGGTTATGAGAAGAAATAATGATCGTCATTTCTCTTTCAGCTACATCTTGAAATAATAGATTTTTAATTTTTTGCCTCATAACAGGATCAAGTCCGTCAATTGGTTCATCGAGAATCATAACATCGGGCATTGCCGATAAAGCCAGCCAAAAAGCTACTTGCCTCTTCATTCCTTTAGATAATCGATGTACCTTTTTATTTAAGCCGATATTAAACGCTGAACTTAGCTGCTCAAAACGTTTCTGGTTCCATTTTGGATAGTACTCTCTATATTGAGATGCCATTTGTGCCACTGTCGCTTGTGGGAAAAAATAAAGAACATCAGGGATAAAGATAACCCGTTCCTTTACTTGAACATGTTCATATGAGGGGATATCATCAATCAGTATCGTACCCTTATCAGCTCGATTAATGCCTGCGATTATTTTTAAAAGTGAGGTTTTACCAGCTCCATTAGAGCCTAACAATCCATAGATTGATCCTTTTTTAACATGTAGGGTAAGGTCATCTACAGCAAGGTGTTCATTATATTTTTTACTTATGGAATTTACCTGAATCATTATGTTTTTTGACCCCCTTTGTTTGGTGATGTGCTTCGTCAAATAATACGTATAAATCTTCTTTTGTTAAGCCTAAGTAAATCGCTTCGGCAATGAGTTTTCTGATGTCTTTTTTTAGATCATTCAATTGTTCATTACTTGGCATATGTTCTATTGCCGAGACAAAATTTCCCTTCCCTTTAATTGAATAGATGTATCCTTGACTTTCAAGTTCACGATAAGCTCTTTGTATCGTATTTGGATTAATGGTCAATTGACTTGAGAGCATTCGAACAGAAGGTAATTGCTCATCAGGCTTTAGAATCCTATTAATGATCAGTTCTTTGATTTTGTCGACTAATTGCTCATATATGGGCTTTCTGCTTCTTACATCTAATTGAAACATTCGTAACCCCCTTCGTCTTAACTGTATTAATATTCTTAATACAGTTAATGGTAAAGTGTTAAGGAAGATTATGCAATATAAATTTAGATAAAATTATGTCATTGTGTAGGTATAAAGATATACAAAGATGCAACAAATGTTATACAATAGGATATACGTTAAACCGAGAGGGTGGAAGACTGATGTTTGGATTAAAGAAGAAATCAATAGAAGATTTATATACATTTCAACCAATAATTAATTTTCCTGAAGACCATGAAATTGCAGTAGTTTCTGATAAAGAAATTTCTTTAAGGCTTCAGTATATGGGCTTTAAGGCTGAATATCTTGAAGTTTTGCAACAATCACAACCATTTTTACTGGAGATTATTGATGAGGTACTACAAAAAGTACTAAATCATCTTTTCAAGCAACCACTTCTAACAAAGATTGCCACAGAGCATTCAACTAGAGAGCGTTTGTATCAGGTATTTGTCCATTATTTTAAAAGTATTTTAAGTGGAAAGCTTGATGAAGAATATTTTCAAATGAGAAAAAGAATCGGAAGTACACATAATGGGGCTAATCTACCAGCATCATGGTTTATTGCTACTTATTCGGCATTGAATACACTGCTAATTCCCCAAATTGTGAAAAAGTTTGAAAAAGATCCTGAAACGCTAACAAGAGTTCTTCTAGCTATAACACATGTAACGAACCTAGATTCACAACTAGTAGTAGAAAACTATATTGGATCAAGAATGAATGAGCTAAAGCAATTAAATGCAACCAAAGAGCTACTACAGAAAGAATTAGTAGCCATTAGTCAAGAAGTCGCAGCTTCAGTAGAAGAAACGGAAGCAACGATCTATGAAACAAGTACGAAGGCTGACCAAATTCGCCAGGAAACAGAAATTACTCAGAAAAGCAGTCAAAATTTAGTTAGCTTAACTAACGAAAATGAAGTGCAAATGGGCTCAATGATTGGTACCTTTAATGATGTTATCGGTGGAATGGACAAGTCGATCAAGGGAATTCTGAATTTGAAAGATACTTCAGAAAAGATCCTGGCTATGACAAAAAGCATCGAAGAAATTGCGGACCAAACAAATTTATTAGCATTAAATGCCTCAATTGAAGCAGCTAGAGCTGGTGAAGAAGGAAAAGGCTTTGCCGTTGTTGCATCAGAGGTAAGGAAACTAGCTGAAAACTCTAAAAAGATGAGCAATGAAATAAAAACATTAGTTGAAAGAAATAATAACTCAACTAAACATTTAGTTGAAAATATGAAAGCTATGAATGACTCAACTCACGCATCACAAGCTAAAATTCAGCAGGTAAAAGGCGGACTACTTACTGTAAAGATGGAAATGGAGAACTATTTATCAATGTTTGATCGTAACAAACATGATCTAGATTCTATTGTTTCTTCTATTAAAGAGATTAATCATACAACGAGCAGTTTATCCGTATTAGCTAACTCTTTATTAGAGAAGGCTGAGGATGGTCAACAGTAGAATGTAGGAGAAGCCGCGTAATGCTGCTTTTTTGTTGAGATGCTTACTCGGGCTATTTTTGTCAATTGATAGATTATATGGCAAAGTTGATAGATTATCGGGAGAAGTTGATAGATTTAAGCTGAAAGTTGATAGATTTTTTCAAGAAGTTGATAGATAAAAAATGAAGTCCCTCATTTTCCCTCCTTCTCTCCTACTTTTCTTACTATTAACTACCTGTTATGCTATACAATAGATAAAACTGTTGAAGGATTGGATAATATGAGCATATTACAGGTAGAAAATTTATATAAAACATATGGTGAAAAGGTGTTATTTGACCATATTTCGTTTACCATTGCAGAAAAGCAGCGAATTGGATTAATAGGAGTTAATGGAACAGGAAAATCAACACTATTAAAGGTGATTGCGGGACTAGAATCAGCTGATTCTGGTGAGATTACACATTCAAATACGATTCGAATTGAATATTTACCACAGCAGCCAGAGTTAACTGAGGGCTTAACAATCTTAGAACAAATTTATTATGGTGATGCCCCAATTATGCAGGTAATGAGAGAGTATGAACTATCTCAAAGTGAGCTTGAACAGGATCCAGAAAATGAAACAAAGCTCAAGCATCTTATGAATATGCAACAGAAAATGGATCAGCACGATGCTTGGGAAGCAAACACTGTAGCTAAAACAGTATTAACAAAACTAGGTATAACTGACTTCCAAAAGCCAGTAACCCATTTATCTGGTGGGCAAAAGAAACGGGTTGCGATTGCTAAAGCTCTAATTCAGCCTGCAGACATACTCATCCTCGATGAGCCGACCAACCATCTTGATAATGAGACAATTGAATGGCTTGAAGGTTTTCTAGCACAATATAAAGGTTCTATTGTTCTGATCACGCATGATCGTTACTTTTTAAACCGTGTAACAAATCAAATATTTGAATTAGATCAAGGTCAGCTTTATACCTATTCAGGTAACTATGAGGTGTTCTTAGAGAAAAAGGCTGACCGGGAAAGTAACGCAGAGCTTGCTGAAGAAAAACGTCAAAACCTGTTAAGACGAGAATTAGCTTGGCTAAGACGAGGTGCAAAGGCAAGGACAACAAAACAAAAGGCTAGAATTGGTAGAGTAGAGGAACTACAGGATCAAAAAGGTCCTGCAGCAAAGCAAGATTTAGATTTTGCGATTGGCTCCACTCGACTAGGAAAAAAGGTGTTGGAGCTTGAACATATCTCAAAAGCTTATGACGGAAGAAAGCTTATTGATCATTTTAGTTATTTAGTTACCCCTGGTGAAAGGCTAGGCATCATCGGTCCAAATGGAACAGGAAAATCAACTCTTTTGAATATTATGGCTGGCCGTATTGGGGCTGATGAGGGAACAATTGATGTAGGCACAACAGTTAAAATTGGTTTTTATACACAAGAGCATGAAGAGATGGACGAAAACCTTCGTGTGATAGAATATATTAAAGAAACAGCTGAAGTAGTTTATACGATTGATAATCAAGTCATAACAGCTGAGCAGATGCTTGAACGCTTCTTATTCCCTCGTTCAGCTCAGTGGACCTACATTCGGAAGCTATCAGGTGGAGAAAGAAGAAGGCTCTACTTATTAAAAGTTTTAATGGAGGAGCCAAATGTTCTCTTTCTTGATGAGCCAACAAATGATCTTGATACGCAAACATTAAGTGTACTAGAAGATTATCTGGATCAATTTCCAGGAGTTGTGCTAACTGTATCACATGATCGCTATTTTCTTGATCGTGTTGTGGATCATTTAATCGTTTTTGAAAGCAATGGAACTATTACTCGATTCCAAGGCAGTTATTCAGAATTCATGGAAGAGAAAAAACTACAGGAAATGAATGCAGTAAAAGTAGAACCAACAGCTGAGAAATCCTCATACAAAAAAGATAAGAAAAGACGCCTTTCCTATAAAGAACAGCAGGAATGGGAAGGAATTGAGGATAAAATTGCTGAGCTGGAGGAACGAAAAGAGCAGCTGGAACAGGAAATTGCAGCAGCTGGAAGTGACCTCGGCAAAGTACAAGAGCTATATAAAGAGCAAGAGAAAGTCGACCAAACATTGGACGAAACAATGGAACGCTGGGAAGAATTATCGCTTCTAGTTGAAGAAATTGAACAGAGTAAATAATGGAAAAGACTTAGTGCATCCTATGGAATGTATTAAGTCTTTTTTACTTTTTGATGGTTCTTGGGTATTGTTTTGAAAGGGGTAAGGTCTTTTTTAATTAAACATTTGTTTAGTGCGGAAAATCGAGTTGTTTTTTCGTTGTCCCGTCAATATTGTAGCTGATTAAGTCAAAATCGTGAGGCGTTATTTTGAAACAAGGATTGGTCACGTTAAAATGGCGGGGAATCAGGTCGGCTGTAAGTTGTCCCGTCAATATGGCCTCTGATCAAGTCAAAATCATGAGGCGTTAAGTTGAAACAAGGGTTTGTCACGTCAAAAGAGGGTAATATCAGGTCGGTTGTAAGTTGTTCCGTCAATATGCCCACTTATCAAGTCAAAATCATGAGGCGTTACGTCAAAACAAGGGTTTGTCACGTCAAAAGAGGGTAATATCAGGTCGGTTGTAAGTTGTTCCGTCAATATGCCCACTTATCAAGTCAAAATTACAAGATGTTAAGTCAAAACAAGGATGGGTCACGTCAAAAGAGCGGAAAATCAGGTCGAATGCAGGTTGTCCCGTCAATATTGTCTCTGATCAAGTCAAAATCATGAGTCGATAAGTCAAAACAAGGGTTTGTCACGTCAAAAGAGGGTAATATCAGGTCGGTTGTAAGTTGTTCCATCAATTTGACCACTTATCAAGTCAAAATCATGAGGCGTTAAGTCAAAACAAGGGTTTGTCACGTCAAAAGAGGGTAATATCAGGTCGGTTGTAAGTTGTTCCGTCAAAATGCCCACTTATCAAGTCAAAATCATGAAATGTTAAGTCGAAACAAGAATGGGTCCCGTCAAAAGAGAGTAAAATCAGGTCGATTGCAAGTTGTCCCGTCAAAATGCCCACTTATCAAGTCAAAATCATAAGATGTTAAGTCAAAAAGAGGATTGATCACGTCATAAGAGCGGAAAATCAGGTCGAATGTAAGTTGTCCCGTCAAAATGCCCTCCCATCAAGTCAAAATAACAAGACGTTAAGTCAAAACAAAGATGGGTCACGTCAAAAGAACAAAGAATCACGTCAATTGTCAGTTGTCCCGTCAAAAGTACAAATAATCACGCCCTACTCCATTCTAAAAATAAATAGTTCACCCTATTCAATCAAACAATCCCGTTCAAAACATAAACTTCATATAAACCTCATTACGTGTCTATCCTTTTCAGCTTGTTTATAATACAGTTAACAAACGTTAATAGAATGGAGTACTATATGATATGAAAACAAAGGACGAAATTAGGCATAAGGTTTGGAATCAGCTTACGGAAGAGAAGAACGGGCGATTTCCTTTTCCTCTCGTAAATCGGATTCCTAACTTTAAAGGAGCGGAAATTGCTGCAGCCCATATTACAATCTTGCAGGAATATAAAGAAGCAAAAGTGATAAAAGTAAATCCTGATGCTCCACAGCTTCCGTTACGTAAACAAATTCTGTTAGATGGGAAGGTATTGCTTGTCCCCACTCCACGTCTCAAGGCTGGGTTTATTATAGTGAAGCCGGAATGGGTGCCAGCTGGAGAGGAGCGTAAAGCTGCAAGCTTAAGTCATATTAAATCCTATGGAAAAGAAATACCTTTAACAGAAATCCCGCCTATTGATTTAATGGTAGTTGGTTCGGTAGCGATTCATTCGGACGGAAGAAGATTGGGAAAAGGGGAAGGCTATGCTGATCGTGAATATGCCATTATCCGTGAGTTAGGTAATCCACCTGTTCCAATTGTAACGACTATCCATAGTACCCAATTAGTTAGTGATGAAATTCCTAGGGATACATATGATTTAACGGTTGATTGGATTGCGACTGAAAAGGGACTAACAAAAACCAATTCTCCATATGAAAAACCTATTGGTGTTGAGTGGAATCATGTTACAGAGGAAGAAATGATTGAAATGCCAGTATTAAAACAACTTTGGGAACTTAAGTATTCAAAGAAAGAAAAGTAATTAATGAGTGTTTTTATTAGACGCAGGGAACGGACAGGAAGTAAAATATAAGAAAATATGTAAGAACTTTTAAGAGGTGACCAGATTGGTTGCAAACGTGCAGCTAGAATATGAAGCAATTGATTTTATAAAAATCGCTTATAAAGAACTTGGAAAGTCAAGCAAACAAATAGATGAACGAATAAAGGAAGTAAAGTCTCAAATAAAAAACAAAGGCTATTACGACCATACATTTGAAGAACTCGAGCATGGAGCTAAAATGGCTTGGAGAAACAGTAATAAATGTATAGGGAGACTATTTTGGAATACATTAACTGTATTTGATCAACGCCATGCAGAATCCGAAGAAGATATTTTTCATGCGTTGCAAAATCATCTTTCCTTTGCAACAAATGCTGGAAAAATCCGGCCAGCTATCACCATTTTTAAACCGTCATTAGGAGAAGAAAACGGTGTTCGAATATGGAATCACCAGTTAATTCGCTATGCAGGATATGAAACAGAACATGGACTTCTAGGAGATCCAGCTTCTATCTCGTTTACAAAGCAATGTGAGGAACTAGGTTGGCGGGGAGCGCGAACGAATTTTGATGTTCTGCCACTCATTATTCAGGTCAATAATCAACATCCGAAGTTATTTGCTATACCAGAAGACAAGGTACTAGAGGTGTCCATTGTCCACCCTGAAATAGAAGCTATCGCAGATCTTCATTTGAAATGGTACGGTGTACCGATAATTTCCGATATGAAGCTGGAGATTGGTGGTATTGAGTATACAGCTGCCCCGTTTAACGGCTGGTATATGGAAACTGAAATCGGTGCAAGAAATTTAGCTGATTCGTTTCGCTACAATCTTCTGCCTAAAATTGCTTCGGTTATGAATTTAGATACAAGAAGTCACGCGAATCTATGGAAAGATCGAGCGCTTATCGAACTAAATGTTGCAGTTCTTCATTCCTTTAAAAATGAAGGTGTAAGTATTGTTGACCACCATACAGCTGCTCAGCAATTCAAACGATTCGAACAAAACGAACGTGAAAGTTCCAGAGATCTTACTGGTGACTGGACGTGGTTGATTCCTCCAGTCTCACCTGCAACAACACATGTTTTTCATCAAAGTTATGAAAATAAAGTGATCAAACCAAATTATTTTTATCAAGCTTTACCATATGATTAAGTAGGGGCACACGGATTACAGGTGTGCCTCTATCTCTACTTAAAAGAAAATTATTTGCTGTGTTTTTCAAGAAGATTAGCTAGAAAATGTTTTTTGTAGCTTTCGAGTTTTCTCTCTTCATGACGGCGAACACCTAATTTCTTAAGTTCTTCAACATACCATCCTTTGCTTCCGTAATGCATTGAAATCACCCTTTCAGCTGAATTTTTTAGAATATATAGAGCATCGTTCAAGAGAACGTAACAAAAATAGCCTCTATTCCGATAAGAATAGAAGCCATTTTAAGTTTTGTGGTGTCATTGTAACATCTATAAAACTGTGTGAAAAGGGGGGGTTTTTCATTTTTTTCTTTAAAAACTGCCGTAGAGCGATTTTTAAAGCGTAGAAAAATTTTATGATAAAAAGCATTAAAAATTGACAAATACTATATTTTTTAGGGAAGAGTCGAACTATTTCGTAAAATATAATAGGAAATTTTGCCTATTCATGATATATTTTCTTTATAAAAGAGATAAACATAAGGGGGATATGTATGAATTCGATAGAAAAAATGGTTATGACTGATATGACGAAGAAAAATACATTAATGTTTATTAGTTTCTCCATTTCCTTGATCTTGGCTATGGCTAAAACAATAGCAGTTCAAGATATATCCAAGGGAATTTTTTATGGGGGAGAGTTGGTAGCGTTTACATTATTGTATCTTATTTTTCAAAAACTATTAAAAAAACCTGTATTTTTCCCATACACTAGTATTATTTCAATCTATTTATTTTTAATTTCTGCTCTTTTTATATGGGGGCCAAATGCTGAAATTATTATTATTATTCTATTTTTAACATTAATTTCTTCTATCCATATGAAGAGGAATATCTTTGCGTTAGGCTATACCCTAGGGTTTATCGCTTTTGTTTTATCATTTATCCTAAAACAAGAAGATAACCTAGCTTTATCAACTATTTTTGCTTCAGCAGGGATTGTCTATGTTTTATCAGGGTTAGTTCTTGGAATTGTTATTCATTTGAATAGCAGGCAATTCCGTCAGCTACAGCACTTTCTTGATCAAGCTGAAAGTGAAGCAAGTGAGAAAGAGAAACAAAAGCAACATCTTGAAATTAATGTTTCTGGAATTGTTGAAGCCGTTTCTATTGTTAACAAGCAAATTCAGGAAAGTTTAGAAGCGCAACAAGAAATGAAACAGGCTATTACGGAAGTATCAGCCGGCAGTCAAAATCAATCAGAGCAAATTAATGATATATCGGAAAATTCAAAGCTAACGATGAAATCAATGGAGAAGCTCCATTCTATTTCAAAGGATTTGAAAGAAGATTCTAGCCGTGCAAGTAACATTATCATTGAAGGTAACGAGCAGGTTTTTGAATTAAACTCAGATATGAATCAGTTAAAAGCAATGATTACTGAGTTAGATCAGACGTTTAAATTATTAACAGGCACAATAACTGAAATGAATCAGTTAACAAATTCAATAAAAGAGATTACTGACCAAACAGGTTTGCTTGCTTTAAATGCGTCTATTGAAGCTGCAAGAGCAGGTGAATCTGGCAAAGGGTTTTCCGTTGTAGCTTCAGAAATTAGAAAGTTAGCAGATGTAACAAGGGCAACAACAGAAAAAATAAATGAAAATCTTCATACTTTAAATGAAAGTAATGCAGCTGCCGTTACAAAGATGGAGAATAGTTATTCTTTTATTGACCGAAGTGTTAAGTCATCGGACAAGGTAAGTACATCGATTCAACATGTGAAAAAAACATTGGAAAACCTATCTTCACAGTTTGAACAATTTACAAAGTTTGCGGATCTTGTGAAAGGTCAGTCACATGATGTCCAATTATCAACGAATGAGCTAGCAGCAATTATTGAACAATCTTCAGCAAGTCTACAGGAAATGAGTGCAACTGTTGAAAATTTAACAGAAGATAACAAGACAATTGCACGATTAATGGAAGAAACGTCGGTAAAGGCTGAGAATTTGAGACAAACAAATTCATAACATGATACTACCAAATATTTATACAAAAAAGCTGTAAAACGAGATACTTCTCTTCGTTTTACAGCTTTTTTTAACTAGCTTCTATATGTTTAACCTGTTTTAATTCGGCTTTTTGAAACATTACATAATATAAGAATCCACTTACAACTGCTAGTGCTCCAAGGATCACAAAGGTAATTTGATATCCAAACCATAAAGACATTGGAATCGCTATTGGTGCTATCGTTCGTCCGATTGTATATCGCAAGCTAGCAGCGGCAAAATATTGACCCCGCATATGGTCAGGAGCAAGTTTTGAAACAAACGTTTGTTGAATTCCAGCTGTCATAAGCTCGGCAAAAGTAAAAATTGCCATTGCTAGGATGTAGAGCCAAAGAGAACTTGTAAAACCGAAAACAACCATTGAGATTCCATAGATGAAAGAAGAAAGAACAAACACATTCCTCTCTTTGAATGTTCCCATCCACTTTGTAATGAAAATCGTAAATAGAGCCACAAGTAGACCATTTTCTGAAAGAATTACGCCGAATGCTTGCTCACCGTTTAATGTTAAGGACCAATCACCAAAGCGGAACATTTCTTGTTGTTGAATCATGTCTGTCATATAGACTGGAATAATCATATCTAGCTGCATAAAGGTAAGTGCAACAAGAACACCCGCAATGATATAAAGCAAAAATGTCTGGTCACGGAAGATTATTCGATAATCCTGGATTTGCTGTAGTATTGGGCTATACCATCTACGGTTTTCACCAGCTGAACCAGCATTGTAAGGAGGGGCAGTTTCTCTTGTTTGTTTTGCTAATAAAAAAGAAAGCAACATACAAATGAATCCTGCAACTAATAATACTTCAAATGGATACTGAACATAAAAAATAGCACCTAAAATAGGTCCAATAACAACAGCGATATTAATAGATGTATAAAAAATAGCAAAAACGCTACTACGATGCTTTTCTTCAACTACGTCAGCAACCATTGCTTGAGAGGCTGGCCAGTAAAAGGAACCAAATACTCCTGCGAACGCAAAACAGATAAAGCCGAGAATAGGCAAATCGAGCCAAGGAGAGTTCGATAATGCAAATATCATGAAGGATAAACCTTGACCAAATGAAGCCATCACCATCATGGTTTTTCTTCCGAATCGATCAGCACAATATCCCCCCATTAAATTGGCAATAACTGAGAAAACTTGCGATATAATAAGGAATAAGCCGGCTTGTGCTTTGCCGAATTCATCAGCGAAATAAATCGTTAGAAACGGGAAGAACATCCAAAATGTTATGTTCATCAAGGCTTCACCAAATAATCGTATTTTAAGATTTGTATCCCAATCTCTTATTTTCATTTTGAATACCTCGATTCTAGAAATCTACGTTCCTCATCATACTCTTTCGGGTCACGAAATACAATAGAAATTTGAAAAATTTAACTTAAACTTAATGTAGATCAGGTTGGTAGTAAAAGCCTAATTTGAATGAGAAATGAAGGCTGGTTTCATGATTAAAGGATCTACTGTTAGAAGAGGTGAATAATAGCTATAATACTTATCAACGAAAGGAGAAAGATTTGTATGGATTTATTTTCAATCATTGCTGAAGATAAAATAAAAAAGGCAATAGAAGAGGGTGAGTTCGACAACTTACCTGGTCAAGGTAAGCCATTGAATCTAGAAGACCTATCCCATATACCTGAAGAGCTTCGTGTGGCTTATAAAGTTTTAAAAAATTCAAATATGCTAAATGATGTAGAAAAACTTAAAAAGGAAATTAGTTCAATCGAGGATCTAATAGATGCTACTGAAGATCTTCAAGAAAAAGAAACGCTTAAACAGAAAAAACAGGAAAGAATGTTAAGAATAGAACGTTTAATGAAAAAACGGAATGCTTTTCAATCACCGGCATCGTCTTTTTATAAAGATAAAGTACTGAATCGTTTTAAAAAATAATGTTGTTTTCTCGTTCATAATTAGGGAATTCATAATTTAAAAGGAAGTTGTACAAAATGGAATAAACGAAACATTCATTCGAGGAGGGCTAGAGTGAAAAAATCTTATCTTCTATTTCTTATTATTTTGCTTTTAACGGGTTGTGTACAAGGTACAGAAGAGCAAGGAGATAAACCTATAGAAGAAGATCATGTAACGGAAGAAGAAACAACAGACGAAACTACAGACATCGAAACAAATGAGGAAGAAGAAGCTGAGCCTCCAAAAGGTGATAAAGAGCTCGTCTTAGAAAATGCTGAAAAAGTAATAGGCTCCTTACAAGATCAAAACTTTGAAGAGCTTTCTACCTATGTTTCTTCAGAAAAAGGTGTGTTGTTTTCCCCCTATGCTCATATAGAGGACGATGCTGTTACATTCAAGCAGGAGGATCTCTTGCATTTCTTTCATTCCGAAGAAGAGTATACATGGGGTGTAAGAGATGGAAGTGGTGAGCCAATTAAGTTAATTCCAAGCAAATACTATAGTGAATTTATTTATGATGCAAGCTACCATCAGGCTGATGAGGTTGTTTATAACCCAGAACAAGCAAGAGGAAATACGATAAAAAATATTAAAGACACATTTCCTGAGTCTCAAGTTGTTGAGTATTACGTAAAGGGAACTGAGGAAAATGGGAATATGGATTGGAAGGCCTTAAATCTTGTTTTTGAAAAAAATTCAAAGGATGAGTGGAAGCTTGTTGCAATCGTCCATGATCAGTGGACGATATAACGTGATTAATCCTGTACACCTGTGAGTAAGAGTTTAAGGGTGTACAGGATTTTTTGTTTGTTTCATCATCCAAAGCATGCAGTTTTTCATATTGCTTCGTTTTCTTGTCACACCTTCTTGTGCATTTCAATAAAATATAAAAAAGCCTAGAAGGGAAGAGAAGTGAATGTGGCAATGGATCATAGGGTTAGTTCTTGCTTCGATGATTGTCTGTTCAATAGGTATATATTTGTTAAGCCGTCTTCTTCTTTCGCCGAACAGGGTTCCTTATGACAAAACGTATAAGCTTGGTATTCAAAAGGGGGAAATTGATGCCAACATCTTTCACACGTTAGATAAAGAAGAATTATATATTCCGTCTTACCATGGATATAAGCTTCATGGAATGCTTTTTCCAGTGAAAAACAGTAAAAAAGTAATCATTATTGCTCATGGAATTCGTTGGTCTTTGTTTGGAAGTTTTAAATATGTAGAAATGTTTCAGAAAAGGGGATTTCACGTTTTGTTATGTGACCATCGATTTCATGGATTAAGTGGAGGGAATTATACCTCTTTTGGTTACTATGAAAAAGATGATATAAGAGCGTGGATTGACTATTTATCAGTGCGAATGGGAGATCGTGCTTTTATAGGCTTGTTAGGTGAATCACTTGGAGCTGCTACAGCATTAGAAGTAAGCAAACGGGACAACAGAGTGAAGTTTTGTATTGCTGACTGCTCATTTAGTGATTTTTCAAGCTTACTAAAATTAAGATTGAGGCTTGATTTAAGGCTGCGTTTTTATCCTCTAATCGATGTTATAAGTCTTCTCATTAAGTTACGTCATGGATGGAGTTTTCCTGAAATTTCCCCAATAAAAGGGTTAGAAAAAACAAAAACCCCCATTTTATTTATTCATGGGAAAGAAGATACGTTTATTCCGTTGCAAATGACGTTAGATATGTTTAAACGAAAAAAGGGAAATAAAAAGCTCTATTTAGTCCCTAAGGCAGGTCATGCAGAAGCCTATAATACAGATCCGAAGGGCTATGAAAAGAAAGTAAGTGATTTTATAAAGGAAATTGAGTGTGGGTTAAGAGAAGAGGCCAACTTATGTTAGTTGGCCTTCTTTGATTATCCCAAATCCCAGGCTTCATGCAGCTTAGGTACGTCAGAAATGAGCTGTTGTGTGTATGGATGCTGTGGATTCATTAACACACTATCGGCGCTTCCTTGTTCAACAATTTTTCCTTTTTCCATGATGTAAAGAGTATCACTTACATAATAGGCAAGACCTACGTCATGAGTAATGAAGATAATCGTCATGTTGTTTTCTTTTCTTAGCTTTAATAACATATCCAAAATAGTAGAGCGAGAGCAGGCATCAACCATTGAAGTTGGTTCATCTGCTAGCAATACCTTTGGATGCAGAAGAAAAATTCTAGCAATCATCAAACGCTGCATTTGTCCACCTGATAGCTCAAAAGGATATTTATTATAAAGCTCTTCAAATTTCAGGTTAACAAACGTACATGCTTCTTTCATTTTCTCAAAGCGTTCTTCTTTAGAAAGCTTTAAACCTTGCAGTTCAATACAGTCATTTAATAGTTTTTCGACTTTATGAAACAAGTTAAAAGAAGAGAAGGGGTCCTGAAAAATGGCTTGAATATCTTGCCAATATGATTTTCGATCTCGATGACTTTTTAGTTTGCGCGGCTTTCCTTTATACTCGATATCTCCACTTGTTTCCTTTAGTAGTCCCATGACCATTTTAGCAAGTGTGGTTTTTCCACTCCCACTTTCACCAACAATTGAAATAATTTCTCCACGATGGAACGCAAAGTTTACTTGGTCAACGGCTGTGTTTTTATTTTTCCCATAACCGAAAACCTTTGTTATGTTTTTCCCGCTAATTAAAACCTCTTGATTAGGCTTCATTTGCATACCACTCCTTTAACGTCTCATTGTCAATTCGACAACGATACAGACGTTCACCTAGATGTTGAGTCGTAATTTTTCCAGTACGGCATTCATCAGTTGCATATGAACATCGTTCAGCAAATCGGCAGCCATCTATTTTCTTTTTTAAATTAGGAGGTGCTCCAGGAATCGCAGCTAGTTTATGTTCCTTCATGCCAGATTCAGGGACAATAATTGAACCCATTAGCTTTTTGGTATAAGGGTGAATGGGATTAAAAATAACGTCTTCGGCTTTTCCTCTCTCGACGATTTCTCCTGCGTACATCACCATAATTTCGTCTGTTACATGATAGAGAAGAGGGAGTTCATGTGTAATGAATACTAATGAACGGATGAATTTTTTATCTAATAAATCTTTTAATAATTTAATGACAACTTTTTGGGATGTTACATCGAGTGCAGAGGTTGGTTCATCAGCGATTAATACTTTTGGATTTAAAATGGTTGAAATAGCAATAACTGTTCTTTGTTTCATCCCGCCAGAAAGTTCATTCGGATAAGAATTTAAGACTTTAGGTGAAAGATTTAATGTTTCAAATCTTTCAGCAGCCATTTCATAGACTTGTTTTTTCGACAGTTCAGGTTGATGTTCTTTCATAATGTCTTCAATAAATTTAATAATCTTAATCGTTGGATTTAGGGCGTTCATTGCCGCTTGTGGAATGTAGGCAATTTCTCTGCCTAGGACTTGTTTTCTAAGCTTTTCTTTTTCGAGCTTCATAATATCTACACCATTGATGTTGATCGAACCGCTACCAAAATGGAGTGGAGGAAAGTAAAAACCCATTAAGCTTAAGGCTAAGGTTGATTTTCCGCATCCTGATTCCCCAGCAATTCCAATTGTTTTTCCATCTTCAAGGTGAAAATCCACACCATCAACAGCATAGACCTTTTCTTTTAATCTGGTTTTATAGTAGGTTTTTAATTCTTTAACATCAAGAATATGTTTACTCATATCATTAACTCCTTATCTTAGGGTTAAAAATTTCATCCATCCCAGTATTCATTAAATAGAGAGAAAATGTAATGATCGCAATAGCGATTGCTGCAGGTATAAATGCCCACCACGCACCGGATACAGGAGCTTCAAAGATTAAAGCCCAGTTCATAATAATACCAAGAGAAATTGTGTTATATGGTCCAAGCCCCAGCATAGAGATCGATGCCTCTGAAAGAATACCTGATGCTGTTTGCAGAACAAATGCCATTACAACATAAGACATGATGTAAGGTAAAATTTCAAAAATAATAATTCTTGGTGTGCTATGACCAGATATTTTTGCGATATTAACATGATCTCTGTTTCGTAGAGAGGATGTTTGAGCGCGGACGGCACGTGCTGTCCATGGCCAACTAGTGATGCCAATTACAATTGCTGTAATTAACGAACTTCTTGAATCGATACTGACTGAAATCAGAATTAAGACAATGAAAGACGGAATAACGATAAAGATATTTGTGATGGCAGATAAAATTTCATCAAATATTCCTCCGATATAACCGGCGGATAATCCGATGATTAACCCAATAATCGTTGCACTTAAGCCGGCAACTAATCCTACAAAAATGGAGGTTTTGATTCCATAAATAAGTTCAAGAAACAAGTCTCTTCCAAAGTTATCGGAGCCTAACCATAATTCAGCACTCGGTGGCTGAAAGGCGAGTGCAACCATTTCGGTTGGATCAGCAGTATTAATTAAGGGGTAGATCGTTACAAATGCAAGCATCAACAAAAATGAAATGGCACCGATAAGGAATTTTGGGGAGCGAATTAATATTTGTAGTGAACTATTCATATTATTCTTCCTCCATTTGCGAAGCTTTGATTCTAGGGTCAACCAACCCATAAATAATTTCAATGGTGAAGTTAGCTAATAGAACGGATATGGCAATAAGTAGAGTAGCGCCGGATATGAGTGGATAATCTAGTTGACGTATGGCAGTAAATAGCCATGTTCCAATACCAGGATAGCTAAAAACAATTTCAGTAATTAATGACCCGCCGATCATCGTACCGATTGACAGAGCCAAACCTGTAATCTGTGGTAACATCGCATTTTTAAATACATATCTAGAAATTGTTGAATCTTTAATACCAAGTAATTTGCTATATAAAACGTAATCTGTGTTTAATTCGTAGATCGACATTTCTCTCATTCCGATAGCTTGACCACCAATTGTAACCAAGACAATTGAAATAAAAGGGAGGAAGTGGTGACTAATCACAGATCCAATAAACTCAAAACTTAAATTTGGTGTCATTTGATAATTGTAGCCGCCGGATGTTGGGAACCAATTAAGAGTGAGCCCAAAGATATAGAGCATAATGATCGCCAAAATAAAAAATGGGATGGAGTTGATAAATAAAAATGTAGGAAAAAGCACTTTATCAAATACACCTTTTTTATAAGCAGCAATAGCTCCAAGGGCATTTCCGACGATCCAACCAACAAGGATAGCAGGCAGTTGAAGAGCTAATGTCCAAGGAACAGCTGAGGCAAGAATAGAAGTAACAGACATTGGATAGAGTCCGAACGACGTTCCTAAATCACCCTTCAATAAATTCCCTACATAAATAAAAAATTGTTGCCATAACGGCTTATCAATACCAAACTCTGCAGCAAATGTATCGTATACCTTCTTAATTGAATCACTGTCTGTCATTCCTTGAGTCATTTGGTTGGCAATCACACTTACTGGATTTCCCTCTATTAACCTTGGTAGTAGGAAGTTAAGCGCGACTGCTACAAACAAGGTCACAAGATACCAGAGGGATTTTTTTAAGAAAAACTTCCGATAGGCATTCATGACTTCACAGCACCCCCGTTATTAGGTAGTTTTAAAAGGAGTAGCTGGGATAACCTTATATGAATTATCCCAACTAGATCTATCTATCTTTCAGTCTATTTATTTGTGATTTGATACAAGTCTTTTACACCTGCACCGTCAATTGAAATTTGTGGTGGAATGTTATTGCCGTCTCCTTCAACTGCAAAGCCTTTCCAAACCGATTCGTTCACTGTATGGAATACCCAAGGTCTATACATAAGTGGGATTGATGGAATGTCTTCTAAATAAATTTTTGTAAGTTCTGTGTACATTTCTTTTAATTTCGCTTCATCTGTAATTGTTGGAATTTCCTTAATTAACTCATCGGCTCTTTCATTTTTATATCTTCCCCAGTTCCAGAACGCCATTTCACCAACTGGAGCTACACCTTCTGAATACATGATTGTTCTTGCTCTATCCCAAGGCTGACTCGGACTAACTGCACCAGCAGGCGTATTCATAATGATGTCAAATTTCCCTGTTTGTAAATCATTTGTCCATACAGGAGCTTCAGGGAAGTTCGTTCTAATTTCAATTCCAATGGCCTTAGCGTTTTGTGCGACAATTTCTAGGGCAGCATTCCAATCAGACCAACCATATGGACATTCGATTTCCCATGGTCCAAGTCTTACACCATTGAGAACACGAATACCATCTGCTCCTTTTTTCGCTCCAATACTATCAAGCAACTCGTTGGCTGCATCAATATCTGTTGTCCATTGAAGTGATTTAATGGCATCTTGATCTACATACTTTGTTTCAGAAGGTGTATCTAATGTAATAGACGGTTTCATTTCACCAGAATATCCGCTCATTGCTAATTCTGAAATTTTGTCATAATCAATTGCCATTGCAATCGCTCTTCTAACATCTGGATTATTTAAGCCATCTTTTGTCATATTGAAGAAAATAGAAGGCATTGAACCAGGTAAGTAATATGGTTTGTCTTTCACATATGTTTTGATTGGAGCACCGTCTTCCCACATTTTCCAAACTTGAGGGATGAATTGTTGTGAAACGTCAACTTCCCCTTTTTTAAATGCTAGAGAACCTGCAGCATTATCCTTATAAATAACATGACTTACATACTTCGGAGCTGGTAAGCCGCCAAATAGAGATTGTCCCCAATAGTTATCATCTCTAATTAAGGTGATCTTTTGGTTATCAAATGTGTGCATTTTGTACGGGCCAGTACCAACAGGATCTGGATTCACTTCTTCACGAATCTTGGCAATATCGTTCCCACTTTTCTCTTCAATTTCTTCCCAAACATGCTTAGGCATCATCGGAACTAATTGAAGACTATCTAAAACTGTGAGTCGGTTAGGATTATCTTGTTTTAAGCGGATATTAACGGCGTTATCACCGTCTGCTTCTACCGCATCAATTGCTTCCCAGAAGTTGCTCCAAGATATTGAGTATTTGTTTCCTAGTTCATAAGAATACACAACGTCTTCTGATGTGAATGCTTCTCCGTCATTCCACTTTGCATCAGGATTTAATTCAATGTGAAGTGTCGTGTCATCAGTCCATTCATAACTTGTACCAAGTAATGGCTCTAACGCACCATCAAGCATATTAATCATGAAAAGATTTTCATAGATTAATGATCTCGAGTTCGCATATGCAATTGGAAAAGATGGATTTCCCCCTAATGGACTAAAGGTTGAAGGCGGTCCCCATTGTAGACCATTAACATACAATGTTTCATTCCTTGGTGTTGTCCCTGATGAATTTTGTTCAGAGTCATTTCCTTCTTCACTTGGAGTTGGTTCATTTGTTGTTGGTGGTTTTACCTCATTGTTACAAGCAGCTAGTAGTCCAATTACCATGATTAGACTGAAAAATAAACTTAAAACGCTTTTTAACCTCATTAACCAGTTCCCCCCTCTGATTCCAATAAAGTAAACGCTTTCAAGTAAAATATATTATTTGTTTTGAAAACAAGAACTAGTAATTTTAGAATTTTTAGATTATTTTTTGGAATTTAGGCATGGAGGACTATTTTTAGGGGGGTCTAGAGATTGGATTTGGGATTAGAAAGGGATGGGCTATGGGCTGTTCGTAGAAGGGAGGGGATGAACGACAAAACGTGTATTGTTCGTAACCGGACTGTCGTTCATAAGGGTGATGAACGACAAAAAGGGAATTGTTCGTAGCCGCAATGTCGTTCATAGGGGTGATGAACGACAAAAGAAGTATTGTTCGTAACCGGACTGTCGTTCATAAGGTGGATGAACGACAAAAAGGGAATTGTTCGTAGCCGCAATGTCATTCATAAGTGTGATGAACGACAAAAGAAGTATTGTTCGTAACCGGACTGTCGTTCATAAGTGTGATGAACGACAAAACGAGTATTGTTCGTAGCCGCACTGTCGTTCATAAGGGTGATGAACGACAAAAGAAGTATTGTTCGTAACCGGACTGTTGTTCATATGTGTAATGAACGACAAAACGGGTATCAATCGTAACCACACTGTCGTTCACCAAGAAAATGAACGACAAAACAAAACTCAGCAGGAAGAAAGATGTTTTTCATCACCAAGCTACTTTATACATTTACTGTTCTCCTAACTTAGCAACCATATCCCAAGAAGTTCCGTCGATTCCAATTTTCTTAAATCCAAATCTCTCGTATAAACGTAGAGCAGGATTGGAGGGGTCCACACTAAGTGATATTCTCACATATCCTTTTGAAGCTGCTTGTAGCTTGATTTCTCTTAACAATTCTGATCCAATGCCTTTTCCTCTGAATTGTGGGAGAATGGCCATGCTGAGGATGGGGGTTTCCTCATCAACGTAACCATATGTTTTAGTCAAATCGTCGAAGAGGCGGATCCAAACAGCTCCGAGTTTCTTTCCGTTTGAATCAACAGCAAGTAGTGCTAGATCTCCGTGTCTTCCCCAGTCTTTGACGTAACTAGCCATCTTCGGTGTTTCAATAATACTGCGTGGGGGTTTTTCTGAATGTTCATCCACATAAACTGCTTCGTATAGCATATCCCAAAGAAAATGAACATCGTCTTTTGTTGCTTCTATCACATTAATTGTCATTTAGATCAACTCGCTTTTTTTCAGTTAATATTCGCTACTTTTTGAAAAACTCCTTTTTATGCAAAAAAGTTTATAGTGGGACAAGCACGGGTAATACAGAAATGTATTCAAAAAGAGGAGGTTATCATTAACAATATGTCTAAGAATATTGCTGTTGTATTAACTGATTACTTTGAGGATATCGAATATACTGACCCAGCTAGAGCGTTTAAAGAACAAGGTCATTCTTTGACGACAATCGAAGATGTTAAAGGGAAAACAGTGACAGGAAAACAAGGTAAAGCAAGAGTGGAAATTGATGCTTCAATTAATGAGGTAGATTCAAGCCAATTTGATGCCTTGTTTATACCGGGTGGATTTTCTCCAGATCAACTAAGAGCGGACGAGAGCTATATCCGTTTTGCTAAAGAGTTCATGGAAGATCAAAAACCTGTTTTTGCGATATGTCATGGGCCACAATTGCTTATCTCTGCCGAATCATTAAATAATCGTGATGTTACTGGTTATCAATCCATTATGATTGATTTGAAAAATGCTGGTGCAAATGTACATGATAAAGAAGTTGTAGTTTGCGGCAACCAACTTGTAACAAGCAGAAAACCTGATGATTTACCTGCTTTTACTAGAGAATCATTAAAATTACTTTCTTAAATAAACGTTTGTTTAATATGCAATTGTAAAAACCCCCTTAACCAAAAGGGGGTTTACTTATTTTTTATTCTTCGTACTATCTTCAGTTGGCAAAGGATCAACACGATACGAATCTTCAGAGTTAACAGCAGCTTTTAAGCCATATAGAACAAGGATAATTGAGGTAATGAGGAATCCACATAAACTGATTGTTGCTAACCACCAATTTAACATAAAAAAATCCCCCTCCTTGTTACATTCATATGTAAGTAGGGAAGGAGTCAGAATCAGATTATTGTCCTTTGCGAAGATTTCCTAATTCTTCTGCAATGGCTTGCATTTCATTAGGGCTGAAGGAATTTCTCTTCATAACATGTTCGTAAATATCTTTCAATTCTTCGTACATTTCTTCATCAAAATGAGAAGGTTTAATAGCACCTAGATTTAGAACTCTGAGTTTTTCCTTGATTTGCTCAATCATATACTCAACATTTTCAACTGACTTTTCAGTAAGGTTCATTCCCTTCAGTCCTTTCTCGGAATCGGTAATCGTTATAGTTATTGTAACATGAAATACTAGTACACATTCAAAAACTTGTTACTTAGTCCTAATTAAGTATATAATGCCGAATTGTATTTGATTAAGGAAAAATATTATCATAATAAGTAGAAATAATTGTTTTTAAAAGAAAACTATTGGGAAAAAGGTAAGGAGGATATAATGGTTAATATTTTATTTGTTTGTTTGGGGAATATATGCCGCTCACCAATGGCTGAAGCTGTTATGAGAGATTTAGTTAAGAAGGAGGGGCTCGAGGAGGCCATTCAAATTGATTCAGCTGGTACAGGAAACTGGCATACAGGGAAACCACCACATGAAGGGACTCGTCGTATTTTAGAGCATCATAACATCTCTTATGAAGGACAAAAGGCAAGACAGCTTACGAAAGAAGATCTATCTCAATATGATTATTTGATTGGGATGGATAATGAAAATATTGGGAATATTAGACGTCTAGCTGGATATCATTCAACAGGGAAAATTCAACGATTATTAGATTATGTGGAAGAGTCGGACATATTAGATGTTCCTGACCCATATTATACAGGTAACTTTGATGAAGTATTCGAAATGGTCCATAAAAGCTGTAGAAATTTATTAAACGAAGTGAAAACTTTACATAAACTTTAACGATAGGAGGTATGTTAGGTGGCAAATGAAAATAAGTTAATTAAAGGTATGGTTATCGGCGCCCTTGTTGGAGCAGCTGTTTCATTATTGGACAAACACACTCGTGAAGATGTTATTCAAGCTGGTAAAAATGTATCCTCGAAAATTAAAGGCTATGTTGATGAACCAACTACATTAACTAGCGAGGTTAAGCAAAAGATAGATAATGTAAAGGATAAAGTACAAGAAGTGTCAGAAGATCTTTCTTTTTTAAATGAAAAAGTGAAAGAGCTTAGAGAAACAACACCACAAGTTGTAGGATTAGTACAAGAAACAAAAGAAAGGTTCATTCCGAAACGAGATCAATCGTGAGGTGAATGCATGTTTAAAGAAGGTTCATTCCTAAAAGAATTAGTGAAAAGATTTACAAATGATGAGGTACCAGGCCTTTCTGCTCAGCTTTCTTATTTCTTTTTATTGTCGTTATTTCCTTTTCTCATCTTTTTAATCACATTGCTTGGTTATTTACCGATTTCTCAAGAAGATGTATTAAACACAATTAAACAGTTTGCTCCTGGGGAATCAATGCAATTAATAAATGATACGCTAAATCAAATTTTAAATGATAAAAATGGTAAGCTTTTATCATTTGGTATTATTGCAACTCTTTGGTCTGCATCCAATGGAATTAATGCTATCGTTCGAGCTTTTAATAAGGCATATGATGTAGAGGAAAGCCGCTCATTCTTTGTTGCAAGAGGGATGGCAATTTTACTTACAATGGCAATGGTTTTTGTCATTATTGTAGCCCTTTTATTACCTGTGTTTGGAAAAGAAATAGGCCTTTTTATTTTTTCTCATTTTGGTGTTTCGGCACAGTTTTTAACGATTTGGAATACTATGCGCTGGCTTGTTAGTGGAATTATACTGTTCATTGTGTTTACAGCTTTATATTTTGTTGCACCTAATAAGCGTTTGCATCTTAAGGATGGAGTTCCAGGTGCAATTGCTGCAACAATTGGCTGGATTGCTGTATCACTTGCATTTTCTTATTATGTTGGTAATTTTGCAAACTATAGTGCAACGTATGGAAGTATCGGAGGAATTATTGTCTTAATGGTATGGCTTTATTTATCAGGGATGATCATTATTCTTGGTGGTGAATTCAATGCACTGTTATATAAAAGAAAACATGCTTTAAAATAAATTACCAAATGTTTTAGTTCATATTGCTTCCCTAAAAGTGAAATAGTAAGTAAGAAGACAAAAGTCTTTATTTTTATGAAAGTGGGGGATTCAACAATGGCAAAACATACAAAAAAAGGCGGAAGTCATAACAAGCAAAACTCTAAACAAAGTCCAAAACATAAAACAAGCGGTAGTGCTAACGGACAAAACGGTTATCATTAAAAAAAAGGCTGGCTAGGATTAAAACCTAGTCAGCCTTTTTCTTGGTTTATTACAGAAACTGCATTATTGTGGTTACGACATCCAGCTCCAGCACCTAGCCCTTCGAGGTCATAAGCCAATTTAGAATATAAGGCAAAGAACGCCTTCTATTCTAAATCGTCTTACGCTTGTCGGGTCTGAACGAGGCGCTTGCGCTTTTGTTCATTTACTCAGCATGCTCAAGACAGCTGTTATAAACGGTGCTGTAGATATGTTCAATATCAGCATCAGTCATATAAAGTAAAGAGTCTTTGTCAATTTCCTTCATTCTTTCAATAAATTCAATCATATTCTTACGTTCCTGTCTGTTCATCATTTCCCCATCTCCCTTTGGTTATTGTTATGGTACAGTTTATTGTTGTTAGTTGTATTATATAACAGATTATTAAAAATGTTCAAACCTTTTTTAAAAATTTTCAAAAAAGGCACTAGCAGGCTTTGAAAATAAAAAAGCTGACAAGATGTCAGCTTGAAAAATGATCCACGGAGGGCTTAGTAGATTTTTCTGTTGTTAAAATTGGTTTATAGATAGTAACGGCTATAAATATGAGTAACAACATACTGCTTATGATAAAGAAATAGCTAATATCGTTAGTGTATTTAATAAAAATACCACCTAAATAAGGGCCAGCTAGGCTGCCTACACTAAAGGCAACTCCACATAGGAGATTTCCGGTTGGGAGCAGGTTTTTTGGCATTAGGTCAGTCATGTAGCTAATTCCTAGTGAGAAGGTAGAGCCAACAACCATTCCAGATATGAATAAGCAAATAATAAGAGCAGTAGGAAAATTTTCAACAAAACTGGCTGTCGTAAAGCTCAAAAAACCAGTGAATAAGATAAACATTAACACAGTTCTTCTTCCAAATTTGTCACTTAAAATTCCAAGCGGAAGTTGAAATGTGATTGCTCCTATTGCAAAAGAAAACAGTAAAACAGAAATATTCGTTACATCAAGACCAATTCGGAGTGCGTAAACAGGAAAGCTACCGTTTAATGAGGATTCTAAAAATCCATAACCTAAAGGAGGTAAAAATGCAACCCATCCGTATTTCCATGCACTTTTAAATCGTTTCATTGTTTCTTTCATCGAATTAACCTCAATGGTTTGCTCAGGATAGTCGTTTTTTAAAAGAAACAATAGAGCCCAGCCTATAAAGCAAAGAACAGATGAAATAATAAAAGGCAATGCTTCGTTTATGTTAACGAGTGATGCGAGTAATGGACCTGCTGCAAAACCAACACCAAAAAATAGACCATACAGTGAAATGTTTCTTCCTCTTTTCTCCTCAGACGAAAATGAGGTAATCCAAGTTTGTGTACCAAAATGCAGGGCATGGTCACCAATTCCAATCAAAAGTCGTAGGCAAAACCAAAACCAAAAGGATTTCCATAATGGAAATAATGCAAGAGAGGAAGCAACGACTAAACCGCCGAGGATAATAATTGGTTTATAGCCAAACCGTTTTAATGGGTATTCCATAAAGGGAGATACTAAAAGAATCCCAATGTATAGAGCTGTTGCGTTTAAGCCATTTAAGTCTGAAGATAACCCACTATTTTCAAAAATAATAGCAATTAGTGGTAGAAGCATTCCTTGGCTAAACCCTGATATCCCGACAATAGAAACTAATATCCAAAAACGAACTCGTTGAGTATTCATGTAAGCACCTCTCATGATTTAGAAAATAATTCTTAAATGCCAGTAATACTTTAAACCGAATAACAAAATTATACAAGAAAAATAAGATAACATTACTTTTGTAATCGTCGTTTTTTAGATACAATAACTTAAAAACTGAGGTGAAGATAATGGAATTTAAAATGAAGAAAGAAGTTGGCTTTACAACAACAACAGAATATGGAGAATTGCATGTAGCGGGAGATGAAGCCTATGGATATAGACCATATCAACTAATGGTCGCATCAATTGCTGTTTGTAGTGGTGGTGTATTGCGGAAGATTTTAGCTAAGAAAAGAATAGAGATAGAGGATATAACGATATCTACTGATGTAGAACGTAATGAGGCTGAAGCAAATAAGATTGAAAAGATACATATTCACTATAAAATTAAAGGTCAAAATTTAAACGAAAATAAAATTCATCAATCAATTTTATTAGCTAGTAAAAATTGTCCAATGGCTCAGTCTGTTAAAGGGAGTATTGAGATTGAGGAAACATTTGAGTTGATTTAAAGTGAAAAGCCAGGTGAGTGATCACCTGGCTATATTTTTTATAATGATAGAATTTCCGGTTCACTTGAAGACTTTTCGAAATAACGATAAGAAGAAGGTGAAATTTTTAAAAGCATATAGTTAGGATCATCCGCACTTGGTATCCAATTTTTTAAGTGCTCATTCCAGAACTTTTCTTTAAGCTCTTTAGATTCCTCTACCATAACTGTTCCTTCCACTTCCACGTATGGATCGTCCCATCCATTACAATCATTTCCTAATAAAATATGAACATTAGGGTTTGTGTTAATATCCTCAACCTTGTGGGTATCTTTATTGGTAGCTGTATATAAAACTAAATCCTCGTTAAAAAACAGCATGAATCGAGAGAAAGGCTTGTTTTGACTGATAGTTGCTAATGTACCTACTTTATGATTTTGTACGACTTCAAGTAATTTATTCTTCAAATCCTCACTCATTGGATAAGCTCCTTTCTTTTCCTCATACAATATAGTTGCGTATGTAAATAGCTTCGCACTATATTAATGTGCAATAAAACGATGGATTTCATTCATCTTTAATGTAAAGGAAGGTAAAGAGTTGAGAATTGGTGTTTATTTTTAAATAAAAAGAGACTCTGTGTATAATACACAGAGTCTTATAGTTTGTGTAGGACGAAACAGATAACTAGAGAAATTGGTAACGCTTGCAAAAAAAGCGTTAATTTTCTAGGGACACTCTATCGTGTACCTATATGATACTATATTCTTCAAGCTTTGTAAATATTCTGTTTATTAATTTTACTATTTGTTTTAAAGTAATGTTTGTCCTCATATTTATTAGCATCTACTTAGAAAGGAACTAAAAGAATGAAGATTAGAATTTTATTTTATTTAATTGGGCTCTTCTTAATGGGTTTTGGTGTCACACTGACAATAAAAGCTGACTTAGGAGCTGGGGCTTGGGATGCCTTAAACGTTGGTCTGTCAAATGTGATTGGGTTAACAGTAGGAAGTTGGGTTATTATCATTGGGGTAATCTTAATATTTATTAACGCCTTAATCGTTAGAGGAAAACCTAAATTCCTAGCTGTGGTTACAATTTTATTAATAGGTTTTTCAGTAGATTTTTGGCTGATAGTAGTTATGAGCAACGTTCATTTAAGTACATTATTATTACAGGTAATATCTCTTATCGCAGGGATAATACTTATTTCCATTGGCGTAGCCATGTATTTGCAAACAAAATTCCCTGCTAATCCAATTGATCAACTGATGATCTCGTTGCATGAAAGGTTTCATTTGAACTTTATGATTGCTAAAACAATTGGAGAGGTTACCGCACTAATTTTAGCCTTTATTTTACAAGGACCCATTGGGGTAGGGACAATTATTATTACCTTTTTAATTGGTCCAATGATTCAATGGATAAATAAGCCTATGACGAAGAGGTATGAGTTATTGCTAAGGAGATAATAGAGAAATCACCATGTTCAGAACTTTTTAGAAGTACTGATTTAAAAATTTTGGATAAACCATTTCCCGATTGAAAACAATAATGATAAGCATGTTGAAAGGAGTAAAAACCATGAAAAGAAGATTGCTCATTTCTTTAGTTTTGCTTTTATCATTTAGTTTTTCAAGTGCTGTATTAGCAGAAGGGAAAACACAAAAGCCGAAGATGCCTGGTTCGGTAATGGATATTTCAAAGGAAAACACATATCCAAACCCCACTCAGGATTTACCTTATTTACAGCCAAGTGAGCTAACTCAGCAACTGATTGACACTGCAGAAGTTCCAATTGAGAATCCTGATTTGATTCGTATTTTAAATGAATCCAGTATTTCTGATGCACCACTTGCCTTTGGGTATCGTGCCACTATTTATTTAGGTCAGTGGGCACTTAATTATGAATCAACTGAAACAGCAACAAATTGGGAGTATCAAAAAATAAACACAAATTATCAAGATAACCGTGGTGGAAAATCACAAATCCAAATGCATTATCGCCAGGAGGCACAAAAATCTGTTAAAGGTGGCTTAACCGCCAAAGTCCCTGAAGCAGAGCATGTTAAAAAAATGATGTTGTTAGAGGCAATGAGGAAAACCAATTTACCTTTAGCGTTTGAAACGATCATTGGGGCAGGAACAAAGAAAGATCAAGTGTATAATGTACCTCCAAAAAAATTAGGCTATTTATATGCCTATGCGCCTGCAGTAAATGAAAAAGGAAAAGTAACGTACGGTGAAGTTTATTTAGTGTTAAAAGGTAATAAGAAAAGCATTGTTGTGAAAAATGTAACATCACAAGGAATTGGTGCTTGGATTCCGCTACAAGATCATGCTTCCTTTGGATTTGTTACGTCTGATCAACCTAGATAAGCGTTTTAAAAAAATCAGTACCATCTTTTAGGTACTGATTTTTTCATTTTGGTTTAATGTAATTCTTTCTTCTGCTAACTGAATTCCTTCATCAAAAAGAGCATTAGCAATGATTTTTCTTGCTTCCTTTGCCGCATTCCAATAATGCAGGTCATCAACTAAACCGATTACTGCATATTCGTATCCCCGGTAATTAGCATTTAAAGAGGTGATTCCGAATAAGTGAAAGGGCTCAATAATTGTGTTAGAAACATCTCTTTTTAAGTAGTCTCCCAATTCTTGATTTAGTTTTTCACAGGTGTGTTCTAGGACTGTCCACACTTTCTCTGGATCCTCCCTAAAGCTTGTAACAACACGCTCAATAACTCGCATCCGATCTATATTATAGTTATGAATTTGCTTTATTTCACCGTTACTAATAGTTAGTAATTTTCCACTCCATTCTCGTACCTTTAAAGAACGGAGGCCGATTTCTTCAACAGTACCATTAAATGTGTTGTTGATTGTAATAAAATCACCTTGATGAAGCTGTTTTTCATAAATTAAAAACATTCCTGCTAAAATGTCCTTTATTAAGCTTTGTGCTCCAAACCCGATGACAATACCT
Organism: Metabacillus litoralis; assembly: GCF_003667825.1. Lineage (NCBI taxonomy): Bacteria > Bacillati > Bacillota > Bacilli > Caryophanales > Bacillaceae > Metabacillus > Metabacillus litoralis. The sequence goes on from NZ_CP033043.1 coordinate 4,663,070, forward strand.
GCCACACCGGCACCTGCTAGGATGGATCCGAAATTTTCAACAAATAAAGAAATAATGTATAAGATGAAACCTATAGTTGCGGCATATCTTGTAACAGATCTAATCAAACTTTCAATTGTTTTTTCTTTTCGTTCTTCTATAAAATCTGTTCGCTGAAAGAACTTTCTTATAAAGAAATTGATAATAAAAACACTCACTGCTAAGAGAATAGCAACAATAATTACTTTTAGTAACTCATATTCTTTTAAAAATGCTACTACCTGTTCCATCTTCTCACCCTATATATTCGATTTTCTTTTTGTAAAATCTATATCTTGGTAATAACTATTTTTAACAAGTACATTAGGTCCTAGACATTGAACAGCTGGACAGTGACAATTTAATGATTTAGCAAGGTTTGTATTCATCCAGTTTGAATAGGCAGATTGTAGAGTGTTATGCTGAATATTCCCGAGTGGCGGAGTATCGCCAAAGTCAGTCACGATAATATCTCCATTAAAGATATTTACATTAAGTCTTGAACGGCCATCAGGATCATTTCGTACCGTAACATTTTTGCTTTCACGTAAACGTTGGATGAGTTCTAAGTCCTCTTCATTTTGACTGCAAGCATAAAATGGTAAGGTTCCAAACAACATCCATACACTTTCATCCCGAAAATTTAATAACTGATGAATTGCTTTTCTCATTTCTGGAAGAGAAAGAGTTTCTAAGGCACTTGCAAAATCACTTGGATACATTGGGTGAATTTCATGACGCTGACAAAGCATGTCTTCAACAATCTGCTTATGTATTTTCTCCATGTAAGGAAGTGTTCGTTTATTAAGCATCGTTTCAGCAGATACAATTACACCAGCCTTTACTAAAGCTCGGCTATTCTCAATCATTCGATCAAATAAAGCAGCTCTTTGTTGGTAAGTTGGCTTTCGGTCCATAACAGCAAACCCGACCTCGACGAATTCATCAATTGTTCCCCAGTTATGAGATATATGTAAAACATCAAGGTAAGGAATAATTTTTTCGTAACGCTTTAAATCCAAGGTTAAATTTGAATTAATTTGTGTACGTATACCGCGTTCATGGGCATACTTAAGGAGAGGCACCACATACTGTTCAACAGATTTTAATGAAAGCATCGGCTCTCCACCTGTAATACTTAAAGAACGTAATGTTGGTACTTCATCTAATCTTTTTAGCAGCAGATCAATAGGAAGTGCTTTTGGATCTTTAGGTTGTAAGGTATAACCAACTGCACAATGCTCGCATCTCATATTACAAAGAGTTGTTGTGGTAAATTCAATATTCGTTAACATCATTTCGCCATACTGCTCTATATCTAAATAAGCTTCCCATGGATCATATGAGGTTGTTATTGCTTTTAATGGTTTTAGTGCATTCATAATGTTTGCTCCTTCTTAAAAGGGTGAAAATGATCTATACATTCGCTTATTTTAACAGAAACCTAAAGGGAGAACATCCATTAATTCTGATAGTTATACTTGTCAAAGAATTGTAAATCATCTACGATACATGTATCTGAAAGGAGAGAAACAATGGGTAACGCAGTACACGATAAGGATTCTCAACTATCCTATTTGAAAAATCGCCTAAATATGTTTTTAGAAGTCATTGACTCGATGGATCCCGAATCGACAGATGTAGACGATGTTGATCGTTTAATTCAAATGCTTGATGATCTTGAACTAAAGCATAATCAGTTTAAAAAAGATTGGAAAGAATGAGCTGGCACTAATTGTGTCGGCTTTTTTTAATGGCATTGCATACCAAAAGAAATCCTGAAAACGCTTCTTTTCAATAAATCGCTTGAGGAGTATAATAAAAATTGTGGGAAAAGACCGAAAGTTTACTAAATTAGTAGTGATTAGTGTAGGCACATCCTTGATTGCTGAGCTTTCACACGAGGGGGAGAATCGAGATGGAGAACTTTTATGAAAGCATGTATCAATTAATAGTAGAAACTTCGACTAACTTACCAAAAGACGTAAGAAGAGCAATTGCAGCAGCAAAATTAAAAGAAAATGCTGGAACACGCTCAGCGATGTCTCTTGCAACGATTACAAATAATATTAAAATGGCTGATGATAATGTTTCTCCAATTTGCCAGGATACAGGCTTACCTACCTTTAAAATAAAAGTGCCGGTATCGGCTAATCAGATTGATATGAAAAAGCAAATTAAACGCGCAATCGAACAAGCTACAAAAGATGGAAAGTTAAGACCAAATTCTGTTGACTCTATTTCTGGTGATAATAGTGGGGACAACCTTGGAGAAGGAACCCCTGTTATTAAATTTGAACAATGGGAAAACGATTATATTGATGCCCGCCTCATTCTAAAAGGAGGAGGTTGTGAAAATAAAAATATCCAGTATAGTCTTCCTTGTGAGCTTGAAGGATTAGGAAAAGCAGGCCGTGACTTAGACGGAATTCGTAAGTGTATTATGTATTCTGTATATCAAGCACAAGGACAAGGTTGTAGTGCCGGCTTCATCGGTGTTGGAATTGGTGGAGATCGTACAAGTGGTTATGAGTTGGCGAAGGAACAGCTGTTTAGAAGAGTTGATGATGTGAATGAACGTGAGGAGTTACGTCAACTTGAAGAATATGTTATGGATAATGCCAATGAGTTAGGAATTGGAACAATGGGCTTTGGTGGTGAAACAACATTACTAGGTTGTAAGGTTGGGGTTATTAACCGTATTCCAGCTAGTTTCTTTGTTTCGGTTGCCTATAATTGTTGGGCATATCGCCGTTTAGGTGTATACATTGATCCAAAAACAGGTTCAATCAATGAGTGGTTATATCAAGACGGAGAAGAAGTAGATTTTTCTCAAGATGAGGTTGCGGCAACTCATGAGCAAAGTGAACAATCAAGAGAAGTAGTCCTTGAAGCGCCTATTACAGAAGAAAAAATAAGAGAGCTAAAGGTCGGGGATGTTGTTCGTATTAACGGAATGATGTATACAGGTCGTGATGCGATTCATAAATACTTATCCGAAAATGATTCACCTGTTGATTTAAATGGTCAAATTATTTATCATTGTGGTCCTGTTATGTTAAAAGATGAAGATGGAAACTATCATGTGAAAGCTGCTGGTCCTACAACTAGTATTCGTGAAGAGCCTTATCAAGGTGATATTATGAAGCGCTTTGGTATTCGTGCTGTTATCGGAAAAGGCGGAATGGGACCGAAAACATTAAAAGCACTTGGGGAGCATGGTGGTGTTTACTTAAACGCAATTGGTGGTGCAGCACAATACTATGCTGATTGTATCAAATCAGTTGAAGGTGTAGATCTTATGCAATTCGGAATACCTGAGGCTATGTGGCATTTGAAAGTAGAAGGCTTTACTGCTGTTGTTACAATGGATTCTCATGGTAATAGCCTACATGCAGATATTGATAAAAGCTCACTTGAAAAACTAGCTCAATTTAAAGAGCCTGTATTTAAATAAACGTTTGATTAGAGGAGACCTTGGTATGTTGCCAGGGTCTTCTTTTTGATTATTGTGAGGTCAATAGAAGAAATATTATGAACATTAAAGAAGTATTTCATTGTAAATTATCTGTAAAATAGGAAGATTTTTCCGTAACATTCATTTATAATCAATCCTTGGGTGCTTACGTTACTATAGGCACACTATTCCATAGGAAAATAGGTTTGGTGAACGGGGGGAAAGCTTTGCTTAAGTTTATTGTAAAGCGAAAGATTTTAGTAAGTTTAGTAACAGTTTTAGTGTTAATCGTAGGAAGCTATTCGTTATTAAAGCTGGACAAAGAATTAATGCCATCCATTAATTTTGATGGTGCGTATGTGGATGTGAGTGCTGGTGAAATGTCTGCAATTGAGGTGGAGAGGACCATCACGAATCCACTGGAACAAAGCATCCAAGGTATTGATGGAGTTGAAGAGGTTAGCTCCACAACTTCAATTGGAAGAAGTGGTCTTAATATTACAATTGAAACAGGTCGGGGTGATGAAGTTTCAAAGGAAATTGAATCTGTCGTCCAATCAACAACAGCAAATATTAGCGGCATTGATGAAGTTGTCACAGATCAAATAGGAACAAGTTCTACTTATGAGTTCTATATGGATGTGTCAAATGATGAAATGGAAGAGATGACGGCTTTCGCTGAAGAAATTTTAGAGCCACGACTAGAAGAACTTCCGGAAGTAAGGGATGTTTCTTTGGCTGGAATTCAAGAACATGAAATGGTTATTGAGTTTGATCGCGAAAAAGTTCAGGAAAAAGGTTTGGATATCTCACAAATTAGTACGGTTATAGGGCAGGCTAATAATGAGGCAACATTAGGAGAATTAAGTGAAGATCAAAACGCGCCTTCATTACGTTGGAATACAAAGTTAGAATCTGTAGAGGATGTAGAAAACATTCAAATTATGACCCAAACAGGTGCTGTTGAATTGAAAGAGGTAGCTGATGTATCAATAGACCCTAAGGAAAACTCATCATTTGTTTGGAAAAACGGTACAAAAGATTTTGTCTTTGTACAAATCGGACGAGTGGCGGATGTTACTCAAATTGAAATGGCTGAAGCAATAAGGGCAGAAATCAAAGAAATAAAAGATGAAGGTTTAGTAAAAGATTTTGAATTAAATGAAATGGTTGCACAAGCTGACTATGTTAAGGAATCGATTGATGGAGTTTCAAGTAATATCGTTATCGGTGGTGTTATCGCAGTTATTATTCTATTACTATTTTTACGCAACGTGAGAGCCACGATCATTGTCGGACTCTCTATTCCAACATCGATCTTACTCACGTTTTTAGCGATGTGGGCATTAGATTATAGTTTAAATATGTTAACGCTAATTGGCTTAGGTTTAGGGATTGGAATGATGGTTGATTCGTCTATTGTTATTCTCGAATCTATTTATAGGAAAAAAGAACAAGGACTGAAACCATTAGAGTCTGTTGTGGAGGGGACAAAAGAAGTTGCCTCAGCTGTAATTGCGTCGATGCTAACAACAATTGTTGTTTTCCTACCTATTGGTTTGTTAGGCGGAGAAATGGGGCAATTTATGATCCTTCTATCAGTGGTTGTCTCTGCTACATTGATTAGTTCTGTTATTGTCTCTTTTACCCTTATCCCGAGTTTATCTGAGAACTTTTTAAAGCTAGGGAAAAAACAGGTGAAAAAGGCAGGACGATTGTTAAAAGGTTATAGCAAATTTGTATCTTGGGTTGTTACGAAAAAAAGAAACAGCTTTATCATGGTCGGAATTTTCTTTTTGATGTTTGTTGGTTCTTTTTTCTTAGTGTCTAAAATTCCGATGACCATTATGCCTGATGTTTATAACCGCTATTCAGAGCTGATGGTTGATTTGGAAACAGGTGTGTCTGTCGAGGAAAAAGAAAAAATCGTTGAACAAATTAACGAAAGTCTCTCTAAGATTGAGGACGTTGAACAAAATTATGTGATGGATAATGGCTCTATGCTTTATACCATTATTAATATGACCAAAGGTGATGACATCGTAAAAGGACAAAAAGAAGTCAATGAGGAAATATTAAGCTCCTTACGAACAATCCAAGAGGATTACCCTATTGAAGGTATTCAAACAGCTACTTCAACAGGTGGAGGTTACCCTGTTCAAGTGTTAATTAAAGGTGAAAGCTTTGATGAGCTAAAAGAAATTGTAGATAAATTCTCTAGTGAATTAGAGCAAATCGAAGGTATTGTGGCTGTGAAAAACTCTATTGAGCGAACTTCTGTTGAAGAAGTTGTGCAGTTAAAAGAGGGTGCAATTGAAGATGCGGGATTATCCTCATCACAGGTTAGACAATTTATTGAGCAGGCCTTTTTAAATGTGCCACTGGGTGAGGTTACGGTCGAGGAAGAAAATGTTCCCCTTATAATGAAGTGGAATGAAAGTACAAATAATAAGGATGCTCTGTTAAAATTAAAAATTCCTACAAATGATGGAGAAAAGAGTCTTTCGAGCTTTATTGAACTAGTAAGTGTTGATACTCCAAATGAAATTTCTCATGATGAAGGAGATCGTTTCATCACGGTTTCGGCAGATATTAAGGATACAGATCTAGGAACAATCAATCGAGAAGTTCAATCTTTAATAAAAGATTTTGAAACGCCGACTGGTTACAATGTATCGGTTGCGGGTGATTTGGAGCAGCAACAAGAACTTATCCAAGATATGATTCTAATCCTAGCTATTTCAATATTCCTGGTTTACCTTGTTATGGCTGTCCAATTTAATAATTTGGCTCATCCTCTAGTTGTGATGTCCATTATACCTATGACTATTGTGGGCGTTATAGCAGGGCTATTCATTACACAACGTGAGTTAAGCATTATGTCAGGAATGGGGATTGTCATGTTAATAGGAATCGTTCTAAACAATGCAATCCTGCTTATTGATCGTACAAATCAATTACGTAAAGAAGGATATAGTGTGACTGAAGCTATCGTGGCAGCAGGAAAAGATCGAATCCGACCGATTTTTATGACAACTTTAACAACAGCAGGAGGAATGCTTCCACTTGCATTAGCATCAGGTACATCTGGAAACTATCAGGCTCCAATGGCTACAGCGATTATTTCTGGGTTATTATTTGCAACATTGATTACATTAGTACTTATTCCAGCTGTTTACCGTATTTTTAACAGTATAGGCAATGGTTTTAATCGTTTTTCTAAGAAAAAGAATAAAAAAGAAAAGATTGTTGAGGAAATCGCTAGCTGATGATTGAAACCCTTCATTTATTTGAAGGGTTTCTTTATGGTAGTTTTTTTCAGTATTGAAATTCTCTCTTTAACAACACTATAAATAATAACAAGAATGAGGAGAGAGTTTATGAAAAAATTGATCGTTGTTTTGACGCTTTTTTGCTTATGTTTTATTTCGATGAATTCTGTTTCTGCCGTTCCAAATAAGCCTATTCATTGGGGATTTAAAAAGAGTCGAAATCATGAACCTGCAACTGCTGGTAAGGAATTAGATGAATTGCTTTCAAAATATGGTGGCTTTTATATAGGTGATACAACGAAAAAAGATATCTACCTAACATTTGACAATGGTTATGAAAATGGGTATACACCTAAAGTTCTTGATGTTCTTAAAAAGCAAAAGGTGCCTGCAACATTTTTTGTTACAGGACATTATCTTGATTCAGAGCCTGAACTAGTAAAGCGAATGGTTAATGAAGGTCATATTGTCGGAAATCACTCATGGTATCATCCGGACCTAACAACTCAAAGTGATGAAGAATTTAAGAAAGAATTAGAATCTGTTCGTATCAAAGTAGAAGAACTGACAAGTCAAAAAGGCATGAGCTATCTTAGACCTCCAAGAGGGATTTTTAGCGAAAAGGTGCTTGCCAAAGCTGAAGAGCTTGGTTATACTTCCGTTTTTTGGTCACTTGCGTTTGTTGACTGGAAAGTAGACTCTCAAAAAGGCTGGAAGTACTCATATGATAATATTATGAAGCAAATTCATCCCGGTTCTATTATTTTGCTTCATACTGTATCAAAAGATAATGCTGAGGCATTGGATCATGCAATTGAAGAATTAAGGAAACAAGGCTATACCTTCAAAAGCCTAGATGATTTGATGATAAATAAAATGATGGATCATCCATATTTACTTTCCCTTTGATGCAATCAAAGGGTTTTTTTCCTTTTCCGTAGGTTCCTTATTTTAAAATGATATAATAAAAATAAAAGAAGATGAGGAAGAAAAAGCATGTGGATGGAAATCATAACATGTAAAGGTCCATATCATTTTGATTCAGTTCTAGATCGTCTATCATTGGATCCTATCATACATATTAATAAGGATGAACAATTGGTCAGAGTCCCTTCCGTTATAGAAGGAAAGTCATATGTACTTAATGTAAGAGCAATTGGAACAGTAAAAGAACCTGCTTTTGAACTATGTGGTACTGATAAAACGATTAAGGAAGAGGCTATAAGGCGAATTAGAAGGATATTTCAGTTTGACTTTTCTTTGAATGAGGTAATGAGTCATTTTCATCAAACAAATCTTTCTAGAATCTTTCAGCAACATGAAGGGACACCAATTGTGTTAGAATTTGATTTTTATAGCTGTTTAATGAAGTGTATTATCCATCAACAGTTAAATGTAGCTTTTGCTCATACATTAACTTCTAGATTTGTGAAAGAGTTTGGATATCAAATAGAGGGTGTTTGGTTTTACCCTACACCAGAGACAGTAGCCGGGTTGGAATATGATGACTTAAGGGCATTACAATTTAGCGGTAGAAAAGCAGAGTATGTAATTGATACCTCAAGACTTATTGCAGACGGAAAGCTCGATCTAATGGAGTTGGACTTGCTCCCTGAGGAAGAATTGATGAAGGATCTAGTGAAAATACGTGGTATTGGTCCATGGACCGTGCAAAACTTCATGCTTTCTGGTCTTGGACGTCCTAACCTATTTCCAAAAGCCGATATTGGTATACAAAAAGCAATTCAAAAGCATTTTAACCTTGAGAAAAAACCAACTAGTGATGAAATGGACGAATATAGCAAAGAGTGGTCTCCTTATTTAAGTTATGCCACGTTATATTTATGGAGAAGCATTGAGTAGAAACGGAGCGTTAAATATGAAAGAAAAGAAACAGGCGCAAGCCAGCCAAATTAAAATTTCAAAGGGACAAACTTTCCCGCTAACAATAAAGCGTTTAGGGATTAATGGTGAAGGTGTAGGCTACTTTAAACGACAAGTTGTCTTTGTCCCTGGAGCACTGCCTGGTGAAGAAGTATTAGTAGAAGCGACTAAGATTCAACCAAAGTTTGCGGAGGGAAAAGTAAAAACAATACGAAAGAAATCCCCATTCCGTGTTAAGCCGCCTTGTCCAATTTACGAGGAATGTGGTGGCTGTCAGCTTCAACATTTAGCCTATGATCAGCAACTAAAGGAAAAGCGTGATATTGTTGTTCAATCTATGGAGAGACATACAAAATTAAAAATCTCCTCTTTGGATATTCGTCAGACTATCGGTATGGAAGACCCGTGGAACTACCGAAACAAAAGTCAATTTCAAGTTGGGCAGCAAAAGGGCAAAGTAATTGCAGGGCTATACGGGTTGGATTCACACCGCCTTATTCCTATTCAAAATTGTATGGTTCAGCATCCAATAACAAATAAGGTATCTGAAGGGGTAAAGCAAATTCTCGAAGACTTCCAAGTGCCAATTTATGATGAACGAAAGAGAAAAGGGATTGTAAGAACTATTGTGACACGTGCCGGTTTTCAAACAGGAGAAGTACAGGTCGTTTTAATTACAACTCAAAAAGAAGTACCGCGTAAAAAGTTAATTATGGCTGAAATACAAAAAAGGTTTCCTGAAGTAAAATCTCTTGTTCAGAATATAAATGGAAACAAAACATCCCTTATTTTTGGTGAAAAAACATTACATCTAAGTGGAGAAGAAGTTATCCAGGAAACGTTAGGAGACTTGAGCTTCGAACTTTCAGCAAGAGCATTCTTTCAACTGAATCCTGTTCAAACTGTCAAGCTGTATGATGAAGTAAAGAAAGCAGCAAACCTTACCGGTAATGAAAAAATCGCTGATGCATACTGCGGAGTAGGAACGATTGGCTTGTGGTTAGCGAAGGATGCAAGTGAAGTACGCGGAATGGATACAATTGATGCAGCTGTTATTGATGCACAAGAAAATGCTCGTAGACACGGTATAGAAAATGCAACCTATGTAACAGGCACTGCAGAGCACTGGCTGCCAAAATGGGTAGAGGAAGGCTGGCGACCAGACGTTGTTGTGGTTGATCCCCCACGTACTGGCTGTGACCGGAAATTATTAGATGCGATTAGAAAAGTGAAGCCGAAGAAATTTGTTTATGTTTCATGCAATCCATCCACACTTGCGAAGGATATTGATTATTTGAGTAAGGACTATAAAGTTGAGTATATTCAGCCTGTGGATATGTTTCCGCATACGGCGCATGTTGAGTGTGTGTCGCAGATAGTTTTGAGATGACCTAAAAAAATAGAAACCCTACCTTATCAAAATAAACATTTTCATTTTCCTTAACCAGTGAAAATAAAAATGTTCCAAAAAAACGTGAAAAAAAGACCGAAAAGCCCGTCAAATCAACAAACATGAAAAAAGAGTAGTCTTTCAAAAAGTCAAAGAGAAATCCTCAATTCTTTAGTTAAGAAGTTTACCATTTCATTTAAAATCATTGATAACGTCATTATCTCTGATATCCATCAAATATTAGACTTAAAAAAGGAAGATATAATAGCTGCCTAGGCTAATTATCTTCTTTTTTGCATAAGAATAAAGCTAATCTAGTTGTCTACAATTGTTATGTATTTATTAATTTATAAGGATATTTAGGTTATAATTACCAATATACAAAATGTTGGAGGTAATTATATGGGTACTCAACCTACTAATGCAGGAATAGATTTTCAACAAAGAGTTTCAGGCTGGATTTTATTTAATATGGTAACCGACATTGATTTAGCAAATTCTATTGATATTAAAGAAAATACATATATTGAAAAAGTAGCATTTGAAACAAGAGATATAATTGATGACCTTGTAGTAACAACTAAAGATAATGAAAAATTATTTTTTCAAATGAAGAGAACAGTATCTTTATCAAAAAGTGAAGATAGCGATTTTTATAAAGCTATAAATCAATTTGTAAGACAATATGTTCAAGAAGGTAAATCGGTGAATAATTATATTTTAATAACTACCTCTAATACATCAAATCCTATTAAGAATGAACTAAAAAAAATATTAGAAAGTATTAGGCTCAATCCCTTAACCTTTATAGAGAACCCCCTTAACAAAAGTGAAAAATCTGCGTTTGATAGGTTTAAGAGTTTAATAAGAGAAATTTATAAGAACGTTACAAGTAAAGACATGAGTGAACAACAATTTTTAGAGTTTTCTTCCAAGATGGTAATTTCTGTTCTTGATATTGAAGATGGGATGGCTTTCGAAAAAAGTGTACTAACGGCAATTAGTGGTAAAATAAATTCAGTATCTCCTCAATTCTTTTGGTCTTTTCTAATCTCTACATCTCTTAGTTTTGCTTCTAGTAGAATGTCAGTTTTATGTAATGAGCTAAAAGGTAAGTGGAAAGGCTATATAGATAAACCTAAAGAGAATGTAAATAGTGAAGAAGTTGTTAAGGGATTTTTTGACCTAGTACTAAAAGAAGATGATTTTTCAATAGGTAAGGATGTAGTTCTGGTTGAGGGAAACGAAGAATTGGGAGAAGGTTTTTCAAATAAAATGCTTCTTATGGAATTATATCGTTTTGATGATGACGGTACGAAAAGGTTACAGTATGTAGATAATAATTATGTGGTCTTTAAGAATGGGATTAAAATGAAAGTTTTACATAGAACAGCAACAAACATAGGGATGGAAAGGTATCTAAAAGAAAATGAAAAAATCCTTCCGTATGATGAATTGATTATTGCCCCTGCTAACGATATTGAGAATGTCGAGCAGGAACTACCTGTGAAATTGCATAAAGAATGGTGTCAAAGATATATAAAAGAAAATAAAAAAGAGTTTATGAATTGTTTACATTGTGGAAAAGGTATTTCAGAAAAATCTTATGCCATTGAGATTGATGATTTATATGAACATTCAATTCTTGGAGTAGTTCATCAAGATTGTTTAAGACCAACTGATAGAGTTATAGGTTTAATTACAAGTGATTTTTTTGATAAACATGATTTCTTGAAAAAATTTGATTATAATTTATGGTTAAGCAGTATCAAGGACTCTCAAGCAATGTTAAATAATTTGAAAGGGTCCCAAATGCCACCACTAGTCACCATGATTTGGGACCCATATGGGGGAACCAATAATCATTTTAATAATTGTATAAAGATAAATTTATCTAATGGAGATTTTAGGTATATATTGGATAGGGGTAAGGTTGATAGATTTAATAAAAGTGAAGCAAAAAAAACAGCAAAACTTTTTAATGAAAATTTTGAGAAAAATAAAAATAGAGACCCTTATGGTTATACATCTATAAATTATATTTATGGAACTTACTCATACTTAATAACTCACAAAAATGATAATGAAGATATTTTAGAATGTATTTCAGCGGAAGTTGAAAAATACAATAACCATATTGGGATACAATATAGGACAAATAAAAATTACTATGCTCCTCTGATGACTATTACTCTTTTAGAAACTGAGGAATTACTTACAATAAATGAACGTTTAGTATTTGTAAGTGACCCAATGACTCTAAAGAATTATATTAATAATTGGGAGAAGGCTGGACTTGACTTAAAGGAATATGAATTAAATATTCTTTCAACGGATGAAGAATTTGACAGTCTTATGAGAGAATATGATAGAAGAGATATCAGAGGAGTAATTGACCCAATATTAGATAGAAGCGGAGAATTTGGTCAAGGAGTACTCCTTGAAAATATTAATAAATTAAGTAGGGTTAATAGATAATTTATGTTGAGTAAATACTATCATGACCCTGTCTGCAACCACTACTCAACACATGTTGAGTGTGTTTCACAACTAGTATTAAAGAACGGCAACTAATATCTTTTGGTCGATTTGACCAGGTAGAACTCAAAGAGTTCCTACCTGGTTTTTTATTCGTTTATAAAGTAATTAATATGGTTGTAGGATTTTAGAATGCGTAGGTATGATCCTCCATACCTAAAAGATTGGATAATATAGGTAGTTGATGGTATATTATGAAATAACTGTATAGTCGTATTATGATAGATAATGGTAGGTGAGTTAGATGTTCAAGGAAAAAGTAATGCTGGTAGAAGATGATCGTGATATTCGTGAGGTTTTGCAATTATACCTTCTAAAGGAAGGGTATTCTGTCATTCATGCTGAAGATGGCCCAACAGCATTACAATTAGTAGAAACGGAAAAGCCTGACATCATCGTTTTGGACGTAGTACTTCCGCGAATGGATGGGTTTGAGGTATGTCGTTTACTTCGTCAAAAGACGAATATTCCTATCTTGTTTTTAAGCTCAAAGGAAGAAGAATTTGATAAGATATTGGGTCACAAAATTGGTGGGGACGATTACATTACTAAACCTTTTAGCCCAGCTCTTGTAACAGTGAAAATTCAAGCCCATCTACGTCGTCATCATAATATTGATCACCAATTAAGGCCTGTGAAGGAGCAGGTTTTGCAAAAAATAGAATATCCAGGATTAATTATAGATAAAGTAAGCTGTGTTGTAAAAGTGAAGGGTGCAACTGTCCCCTTGTCTACAAAGGAATATCAACTCCTTTGTTTGTTAGCAGAACATCCTAATCGTGTTTATAGTGTTGAAGATTTATTTGAACTAATCTGGGGGGAAGAAAGCCTGGGCGACCACCGTACAGTTATGGTTCATATAAGTAATTTACGCAAAAAAATTGAACCTATACCAGCCGATCCTATGTATATTGTCACAGTTAGAGGGATGGGGTATAAATTCATTGCTTCTCAGGAGTGAGTTATTTATTTTTAAAAAAGTCGTGTATTTCTTCGGGAGTCATGCCAAGGTTTTTTGCTTCCAAGATGAGCTGTACCCATTCCTGGTCTATTTCTTGATTAGAATTACTGCCATTCAATAGATTCGTATTTTCCATCTCCAAACCTCCATGAACATTCCTACATAAATATAATAATGTTAAAACTATAAGGTCTGTTTAAGATTACTTAAAGTTTTGTTAAAGAATTGGAAATTCCTAAAAGGATGACAATAATGAACAGAATGCCGATATTAAATGACTACAAATTAATTAATATTGAAGTTGAAAATAGTAAATCAATTATCTACAAAGCATATTCATTAGAAGAAAAAAAGCTTGTTCTATTAAAGACCATGAAACAACCAACCCCTACCCCGCACGAAACTGCATCCAGCATACATGAATTTTACATAACAAAAGAAATGAATATGAATGAAATTATCCGCCCAGTCAAAATAGAAAGTTATTTAAATGAACCAATCTTAGTTTTGGAATATTTCTCTGGTGTTACCATGAGAGACTTTCTTAAAACTCAAAGGAAGGATATTTTAGAATTTCTTTCTATTGCAGTTAAACTAGCATCTGCTTTAATAAATGTACATCAGCATCAGATCATCCACAAAAATATAAATCCTGAAAATATAATACTTAATACATCAAATGGGAAATTAAAGATTACGGGATTTAATCATGCAACAAAACTAAAAAAGGAAAACCAAAATAATAGTTTAACTCCATATGAACTTGAAGGTCATCTTGCTTATATTTCTCCGGAGCAAACTGGTAGAATGAATCGATCTGTAGATTATAAAGCAGATTTATATTCTCTTGGTGTTTTATTTTATGAAATGTTCACAGGAACTCTGCCTTTTACTAGTAAAGAGTCAATTGAGTTGGTGCACGCGCACTTGGCAAAAACTCCTCAAAATCCAATTTCACTAAACGATAATATTCCAGAAAGTCTTTCTAATATTATTATGAAGCTTTTAGCGAAAATTCCAGAAGAAAGATATAAGAGTGCATTTGGGCTACGGGAAGACTTAAAGAAGTGTATGGATCAACTTCGGCTATTCGGTGAGATAGAAGTATTTCAGCTTGGACAGGATGATCCACTTAATGTCTTTGAGATAGATGGAAAGCTATATGGAAGAAGCGTAGAAATTGAAAAATTAAAATTGGCATTTAATAAGGTGAGTACAGGACATTCTGAGTTAGTATTAATTCAAGGACATTCGGGAATAGGGAAAACTGCGCTTGTAAATGAAATTCAAATTCCACTTGTTAGAGAAAAAGGCTACTTTATATCAGGTAAGTTTGATTTACTCCAAAGACAGAAGCCATACTCACCAATACTTTCTGCATTCAAATCATTAATAAGAAAATTATTGACTGAAGGAGATGCAAGGATTCAGAACTGGAAAACAGCCATTGAACGTGAACTATTAGGGAGTGCTTCTATTATTACATCACTGATCCCGGAATTAAAATGGATAGTAGGGAGCGATAATTCTCAGGAAGAGGAGTTTTCTGTTAAGGATACGCATCTACGATTTCATTTGGTCTTCCAAAAATTTGTGAATGTATTCGCTACAAAGGACCACCCGTTAGTTCTATTCCTTGACGATCTTCAGTGGGCAGATACAGCATCATTGGCATTGATTGAATATTTACTAACACACATAGATTGTCGTTACTTTTTATTAATTGGGGCTTATCGCGATAATGAGGTTGGAATTGAACACCCATTTACGGAAACCATTCATAATCTCGAAAAGAAGAAAGTTGCGATCTCAACAATTCCTTTAACTCCACTAAAGGAAAGTGTTGTTTGTCAGTGGGTGGAAGAAACAATTATGAATGATGAAAAAGAGGCTGGAAAACTAGCTGAACTAATGTTCAGAATCACCCAAGGAAATCCGTTTTTTATTAAACAGCTTTTTCAATCTTTTTATGAAGATGAAACAATCTTCTTTAATGCAAATTTAGGTAAATGGACGATTCAGTTTGATATGGTAATGAAAGCCTTAGAAAAAGAAACGATAGTTGACTTAATGGTTAAAAGGATAGAGCAACTTCCAATGGAAACCCAGGCTATACTAAAACTAGCTTCGTGCATAGGTAATGAATTCGATTTAAAAACATTATCAATTATTTGTGAAGATGAATATGATAGGATCGGAAAACAACTATGGTCGGCTCTTGAAGTAGGGTTAATTTTACCAGAAGATTTAACTTATAAATGGATATATCCGGAAGGTCATAATCATTTCATAGATAATCAACCACCCGCATATCGATTCTTACATGATAGGGTTCAGCAAGCTATTCATTCTATGATGATTAAAGAAGAGCGAGAAAAGACACATCTTAAAATCGGAAGACTTTTAATCAGGTTTGGAGCAGGTAATGAATCTTTATTTGAAATTGTTAATCATTTAAATATTGGAAGAATGTATCTAAATAAGAATGAATCGATATCTTTAGTTGAAAGGAATGTAAAAGCCGGTGAACAAGCAAAAGCATCAGCTGCTTTTAAGGAGTCACTGGAATATTATAAAATAGCACACGAATTACTTGGTGAAGCATGGGAAACAAATTATGATTTAACAACACGGTTAATGACAGGTTTTGGTGAATGTCAATATTTAAACAGTCAATTTGATGAATCAGAATCTACATTTAACAAAGTGTTGGAACGTGTAAAAACAAAACATGAAAAGTTAAAAATTTATAACCTTAAAGTTGTTCTTTATACACATGTTCATCGGGTACAAGAGGCTGTAGAATCTGGAATTGCAGGATTAAGACTATTTGGCTGGAATATTAATCGTAATCCAAATAAGAGATTTGTTGCAAAAGAGTTTCTTTTCGTTAAAGCAGCTCTATGGGGGAAAAGTGCAGAAGATTTAATGAAGCTTCCCGAATTAATAGATCAAGAAAAAAGATTATTATTAAATACAATGATAACGATGAATGCACCTTCTTTTCACGTGGATCAAAATTTAGCAACTATTTTAATGCTAAGAGCATTACGTTTTTCTCTAAAAAACGGAATCACTGATATCACGTCTTTAGTAGTTAATAATTACGCACTTATTTTAAGTGCTGGTTTTAGTGACTATGATCATAGCTATGAGTTTGGTAAGCTTGCTATTGAACTTGCTGAAGGTTCCGGGGATCCAGGGTTAAAAGGAAGAGTGTATTTTGTTTATGGTAGCTTTATTAATCATTGGAAGCACCACATTAAAGATAATTTACAATACTTGAAATGGTCGCAGAACTTTTGCATAGAGGCAGGAAATATTCACCTTGCTGGAGCAAATAGTTCTTTTATCGCGATTACACTGTTTATGATGGGAGATCATTTAAAGGATGTACTTGCTGGTATTAAGAATCAACGCATATTTATAGATAGAATCGGTTATGTCATTTCGAAAGGATTTTTAAATGAACTGATTCAATGGGTCGACATCTTAATGAACGAAAAAGCTAAATCAAATTGGGATTTTGAACAAGTTTTAGATGATGATTCGGCCAAGATCATTCATTATACGTTAAGGCTACAGTTGTCTTATTTGTTTAATGAAGAGAATTTTGCGAGGGCTTTAATCAATCATTTAGATAAATTAGTAAGTAATCGATTAACTCTGGTTATTATATCTGAGTATTATTTTTATGATTCTCTTTGGGCTTCACGATTATTTGATAAGGCGAACTCATCAAATAAAAAGTTACTTTATAAAAGACTCAAAAAAAATATCAAGAAACTAGGAAAATGGGCAAAGCTTTGTCCGGAAAATTACCTTCATAAATGGAAACTATTAAAAGCTGAATTAGCAAGAATAGATCACAATCATTCTGTTGCCAGGGATGAATATGACGCAGCTATTCAGTTGGCAAAGGAAAACAACTTTGTTCAAGATGTTGCTATTAGTAATGAAGCTGCAGGTTATTATTATTTTTCAAGAGGTCTTGAAAGCTTAGCTGGTGCTTATTTGACAGAAGCATACCGTACGTACATTAAGTGGGGTGCGTATGCAAAAGCCCTTAAATTACAAAAGGAATTCGATAGCTTCATTATTAATGTAGAAAAAAGCAGTCCTGATTTTCAGATTTCTCATTTAGATTTTGATGCTTCATTAAAAGCCTCCCAAACGATATCGAGTGAGATTATCCAGGAAAATTTGGTGAAAAAGTTAATGGATATTACAATGCGAAATGCTGGTGCAGAGCGCGGAATGCTTCTGCTTAATAGGGAAAAACAATTAACTGTGGCGGCTGCAGCAAATGTTGATAGCGAAATAGATGAAGAGTTATCCTTTCATATACTAGAAGAAAACAAAGTGGTCCCTGAAATGATTATTAAATATGTAGTTAATAGTAGGGAGGCTGTTGTATTAAATGATGCAACAGTAGAAGGTATGTTTACAGGTGATCCATATGTGATTGCCAAAAAGCCAAAGTCTATTTTATGTCTACCAACAATTTATAAAGGAAATGTAAATAGTGTCTTATACCTTGAGAATAATCAAACAACATACGCGTTTACTCAAGAAAGAATAAGATTTTTAACTTTTCTTTCTACACAAGCTGCAATTTCTATAGAAAATGCAGAACTTTACGGAAATCTTGAAGGAAAAGTAAAAGAGCGTACAAAAGAGTTTGAAAAAGTCAACAAATACCTTGAACGAGCAAATAGTGAACTTGCTAGAGCAGAACAAGAACGTAGGCATTTGTTATCGAATATATCACATGATTTACGAGCCCCTATTACAACGGTAAAGGGGTATGTTGAGGCGATATTGGATGGATTAGTAGAAACAGAAGAACAAAGGGATGCGTATTTGAGGAGATGTATTGAAAGAATAGATGGGTTGAATGTGATGATTAATGACTTATTTGAACTTGCCCAATTAGAGTCTGGACAAATCAATTTTACGTTTGACATTGTCCCAATTGATCAATTAATTAAACATTTATGTGGCCAATATGAATACGATGTAAAAAGTAAGGGCTTTTTCTTTAATGTAATAATTGAAGAAATCAATGAAGAAACATATCCAATGGTTTCGGTGGATGTAAAAAGATTTAATCAAGTTTTTTCAAATATACTTATAAATGCTATGAATCATACAGAAACAGGGGGGATATCAATTTCTTTAAGATTTGATAAAGACCTTGGTGATGCCTTTATTACAATAGAAGATAGCGGGAAAGGTATTTTGGAGGAAGATCTTCCTTATATATTTGATCGGAACTTTACGAGATCAAGAAAAGGTAATGGACTAGGATTAGCAATTTGTAGAGAGATTATTCTTTTGCACAAGGGGCGAATATGGGCAGAAAGTATACACGGTAAAGGTTCAATTTTTTGTATTCAATTACCGGTATTTCAGGTAGATCAACTAATAAGGTAAATAGAAAATACTGACCACCTGGAAGTGTAGTATTAGGGCTGTGTGGTCAGTTTTCAACTTGCTACTCCGGGAGTTTTCTTTATGAATAACTATTAGAGAAATTATAAAGTGTAGAGACGTTTGAGAATGGGTTTAATAATAGAACTTCTTTACATATTTTACGAATAGAAAAAAATGATCTAAGACACTTGACTTCTACGAATCGTGGTGATAAGATATCACTTGTCGCTAATTAGAGGCGATAAGAGCTTGATTTTATACCAGATATAGTTGATGCAATATATTGTCCGAAAAAACTCCATTAGTTATTGACTTCTATGAAACTTAGTGATAAACTATTCTAAGTAGTCGAGATGTGTTGAAGACGAAAAATATATTGTTGACTAAAACTTCTTCTTAGAAGTTGACAAGTGAGAAGACGTGTGATAAGATACTCCTTGTCGTTAAAACATTAGTTCTTTGAAAACTAAACAAAACAGAAACGTCAACGTTTTAAAAAGATTTAATTATGAGCTTTATCAACTCTTTATTGGAGAGTTTGATCCTGGCTCAGGACGAACGCTGGCGGCGTGCCTAATACATGCAAGTCGAGCGAATCAATGGGAGCTTGCTCCCTGAGATTAGCGGCGGACGGGTGAGTAACACGTGGGTAACCTGCCTGTAAGATTGGGATAACTCCGGGAAACCGGAGCTAATACCGGATAATATTTTGAACCGCATGGTTTGAAATTGAAAGACGGCTTCGGCTGTCACTTACAGATGGACCCGCGGCGCATTAGCTAGTTGGTGAGGTAACGGCTCACCAAGGCAACGATGCGTAGCCGACCTGAGAGGGTGATCGGCCACACTGGGACTGAGACACGGCCCAGACTCCTACGGGAGGCAGCAGTAGGGAATCTTCCGCAATGGACGAAAGTCTGACGGAGCAACGCCGCGTGAACGATGAAGGCCTTCGGGTCGTAAAGTTCTGTTGTTAGGGAAGAACAAGTACCAGAGTAACTGCTGGTACCTTGACGGTACCTAACCAGAAAGCCACGGCTAACTACGTGCCAGCAGCCGCGGTAATACGTAGGTGGCAAGCGTTGTCCGGAATTATTGGGCGTAAAGCGCTCGCAGGCGGTTTCTTAAGTCTGATGTGAAAGCCCACGGCTCAACCGTGGAGGGTCATTGGAAACTGGGGAACTTGAGTGCAGAAGAGGAGAGTGGAATTCCACGTGTAGCGGTGAAATGCGTAGAGATGTGGAGGAACACCAGTGGCGAAGGCGACTCTCTGGTCTGTAACTGACGCTGAGGAGCGAAAGCGTGGGGAGCGAACAGGATTAGATACCCTGGTAGTCCACGCCGTAAACGATGAGTGCTAAGTGTTAGAGGGTTTCCGCCCTTTAGTGCTGCAGCAAACGCATTAAGCACTCCGCCTGGGGAGTACGGTCGCAAGACTGAAACTCAAAGGAATTGACGGGGGCCCGCACAAGCGGTGGAGCATGTGGTTTAATTCGAAGCAACGCGAAGAACCTTACCAGGTCTTGACATCCTTCGCTACTTCTAGAGATAGAAGGTTCCCCTTCGGGGACGAAGTGACAGGTGGTGCATGGTTGTCGTCAGCTCGTGTCGTGAGATGTTGGGTTAAGTCCCGCAACGAGCGCAACCCTTGATCTTAGTTGCCAGCATTCAGTTGGGCACTCTAAGGTGACTGCCGGTGACAAACCGGAGGAAGGTGGGGATGACGTCAAATCATCATGCCCCTTATGACCTGGGCTACACACGTGCTACAATGGATGGTACAAAGGGCTGCAAGACCGCGAGGTCAAGCCAATCCCATAAAACCATTCTCAGTTCGGATTGCAGGCTGCAACTCGCCTGCATGAAGCCGGAATCGCTAGTAATCGCGGATCAGCATGCCGCGGTGAATACGTTCCCGGGCCTTGTACACACCGCCCGTCACACCACGAGAGTTTGTAACACCCGAAGTCGGTGGGGTAACCGTAAGGAGCCAGCCGCCTAAGGTGGGACAGATGATTGGGGTGAAGTCGTAACAAGGTAGCCGTATCGGAAGGTGCGGCTGGATCACCTCCTTTCTAAGGAAAAATGAAGGACAAGCTCTTTCATAAAAAGACGTTTCTGATTTTGTTTAGTTTTGAGAGAATTATCTCTCAATATATGTTCCTTGAAAACTAGATAACGAAAACAATTCAAGTAATTCACTGAGTTTAAACGCTTAGTTTAGTGATTCTCTTAATAGTTAATAAACAGACATTAAGTAAGTATTGATGTCTTGAGGCGGAAGAGGAGCGAAGAGTACGAGGCGACGAAATGTTTGAGGAGCGGAATGGACGTAATTGGTCCATGAGCACCGCAGAACATGAAGCGGGCGAAGTAATCTGAAGCTCATCTTTTGCCGGAGGTTAAGTTGTTAAGGGCGCACGGTGGATGCCTTGGCACTAGGAGCCGATGAAGGACGGTACTAACACCGATATGCTTCGGGGAGCTGTAAGTAAGCTTTGATCCGGAGATTTCCGAATGGGGAAACCCACTGCTCGTAATGGAGTAGTATCTTCACCTGAATTCATAGGGTGATGATGGCAGACCCGGGGAACTGAAACATCTAAGTACCCGGAGGAAGAGAAAGCAAACGCGATTTCCCAAGTAGCGGCGAGCGAAACGGAAGAAGCCCAAACCAAGAGGCTTGCCTCTTGGGGTTGTAGGACACTCTATACGGAGTTACAAAGGAACGGAGTAAATGAAGAGGTCTGGAAAGGCCCGTCAAAGAAGGTAACAACCCTGTAGTTGAAACTTCGTTCCCTCCAGAGTGGATCCTGAGTACGGCGGGACACGTGAAATCCCGTCGGAAGCAGGGAGGACCATCTCCCAAGGCTAAATACTCCCTAGTGACCGATAGTGAACCAGTACCGTGAGGGAAAGGTGAAAAGCACCCCGGAAGGGGAGTGAAAGAGATCCTGAAACCGTGTGCCTACAAGTAGTCAAAGCCCGTTAATGGGTAATGGCGTGCCTTTTGTAGAATGAACCGGCGAGTTACGATCCCGTGCAAGGTTAAGTTGATAAGACGGAGCCGCAGCGAAAGCGAGTCTGAATAGGGCGAAAGAGTACGTGGTCGTAGACCCGAAACCAGGTGATCTACCCATGTCCAGGGTGAAGTTCAGGTAACACTGAATGGAGGCCCGAACCCACGCACGTTGAAAAGTGCGGGGATGAGGTGTGGGTAGCGGAGAAATTCCAATCGAACTTGGAGATAGCTGGTTCTCTCCGAAATAGCTTTAGGGCTAGCCTTGAAATGAGAGTCTTGGAGGTAGAGCACTGATTGGACTAGGGGCCCCCATCGGGTTACCGAATTCAGTCAAACTCCGAATGCCAAAGACTTATGTTCAGGAGTCAGACTGCGAGTGATAAGATCCGTAGTCAAGAGGGAAACAGCCCAG
Source organism: Metabacillus litoralis (assembly GCF_003667825.1). Lineage (NCBI taxonomy): Bacteria > Bacillati > Bacillota > Bacilli > Caryophanales > Bacillaceae > Metabacillus > Metabacillus litoralis. Next base: position 4,685,460 of record NZ_CP033043.1, read on the forward strand.
ACCACCAGCTAAGGTCCCAAAGTATACGTTAAGTGGAAAAGGATGTGGAGTTGCTTAGACAACCAGGATGTTGGCTTAGAAGCAGCCACCATTTAAAGAGTGCGTAATAGCTCACTGGTCGAGTGACTCTGCGCCGAAAATGTACCGGGGCTAAACGTATCACCGAAGCTGTGGACTGTTCTTACGAACAGTGGTAGGAGAGCGTTCTAAGGGCTGTGAAGCCAGACCGTAAGGACTGGTGGAGCGCTTAGAAGTGAGAATGCCGGTATGAGTAGCGAAAGAGGGGTGAGAATCCCCTCCACCGAATGCCTAAGGTTTCCTGAGGAAGGCTCGTCCGCTCAGGGTAAGTCGGGACCTAAGCCGAGGCCGAAAGGCGTAGGCGATGGACAACAGGTTGAAATTCCTGTACCACCTCCTCACCGTTTGAGCAATGGGGGGACGCAGAAGGATAGGGTAAGCGCGCTGTTGGATATGCGCGTCCAAGCAGTTAGGCTGACAACGAGGCAAATCCCGTTGTCGTGAAGGCTGAGCTGTGATGGCGAGGGAATTATAGTACCGAAGTTCCTGATTCCACACTGCCAAGAAAAGCTTCTAGCGAGGTGAGAGGTGCCCGTACCGCAAACCGACACAGGTAGGCGAGGAGAGAATCCTAAGGTGAGCGAGAGAACTCTCGTTAAGGAACTCGGCAAAATGACCCCGTAACTTCGGGAGAAGGGGTGCTTTTTAGGGTGAATAGCCCGGAAAAGCCGCAGTGAATAGGCCCAGGCGACTGTTTAGCAAAAACACAGGTCTCTGCGAAGCCGCAAGGCGAAGTATAGGGGCTGACGCCTGCCCGGTGCTGGAAGGTTAAGGGGAGAGGTTAGCGCAAGCGAAGCTTTGAACCGAAGCCCCAGTAAACGGCGGCCGTAACTATAACGGTCCTAAGGTAGCGAAATTCCTTGTCGGGTAAGTTCCGACCCGCACGAAAGGCGTAACGATCTGGGCACTGTCTCAACGAGAGACTCGGTGAAATTATAGTACCTGTGAAGATGCAGGTTACCCGCGACAGGACGGAAAGACCCCGTGGAGCTTTACTGTAGCCTGATATTGAATTTTGGTACAGCTTGTACAGGATAGGTAGGAGCCTGAGAAGCCGGAGCGCTAGCTTCGGTGGAGGCGTCGGTGGGATACTACCCTGGCTGTATTGAAATTCTAACCCACAGCCCTGACCGGGCTGGGAGACAGTGTCAGGTGGGCAGTTTGACTGGGGCGGTCGCCTCCTAAAATGTAACGGAGGCGCCCAAAGGTTCCCTCAGAATGGTTGGAAATCATTCGTAGAGTGTAAAGGCACAAGGGAGCTTGACTGCGAGACCTACAAGTCGAGCAGGGACGAAAGTCGGGCTTAGTGATCCGGTGGTTCCGCATGGAAGGGCCATCGCTCAACGGATAAAAGCTACCCCGGGGATAACAGGCTTATCTCCCCCAAGAGTCCACATCGACGGGGAGGTTTGGCACCTCGATGTCGGCTCATCGCATCCTGGGGCTGTAGTCGGTCCCAAGGGTTGGGCTGTTCGCCCATTAAAGCGGTACGCGAGCTGGGTTCAGAACGTCGTGAGACAGTTCGGTCCCTATCCGTCGTGGGCGTAGGAAATTTGAGAGGAGCTGTCCTTAGTACGAGAGGACCGGGATGGACGCACCGCTGGTGTACCAGTTGTCTTGCCAAAGGCATAGCTGGGTAGCTATGTGCGGAAGGGATAAGTGCTGAAAGCATCTAAGCATGAAGCCCCCCTCAAGATGAGATTTCCCATCACATTAGTGAGTAAGATCCCTGAAAGATGATCAGGTTGATAGGTCAGAGGTGGAAGCGCGGTGACGTGTGGAGCTGACTGATACTAATCGATCGAGGACTTAACCTAATAGAAAAGCGGAAGAAGCTTAGCTTTTATCCATAGGGAATTGGTGCGATCGAGATGAAGTCGTTCTTTGACTTCTTCGAGAGAGTGAAATTACCGTAGGATTTGGCTTCTGGAGCTGGACAAAGTAAGAGCGTAAACTCAGTAGAGTGAAGTTGAATTGTGAATCGTTATCTAGTTTTGAAGGAACATCCTTCAAACTTAATTTTGTCTGGTAATGATGGCGAAGAGGTCACACCCGTTCCCATGCCGAACACGGAAGTTAAGCTCTTCAGCGCCGATGGTAGTTGGGGGATTCCCCCTGTGAGAGTAGGACGTTGCCAGGCAAACCTTTATAGGTTTGATATTATTAAAAATATGGCCCATTGGTCAAGCGGTTAAGACACCGCCCTTTCACGGCGGTAACACGGGTTCGAATCCCGTATGGGTCACCATAGTTTTTTTCGCGCTAGCGAAGATAGCTTACTTAATGAAATTCATAAATTTCATGTTATTTTGGAGGATTAGCTCAGCTGGGAGAGCACCTGCCTTACAAGCAGGGGGTCGGCGGTTCGATCCCGTCATCCTCCACCATAGATTTTTCGCACTAGCGAAAATATCTTACCATATGCCGGTGTAGCTCAACTGGTAGAGCACGATCGAATATGCTTCGAAGCTCCTGCTTCAGCACACAAATCGAGCTGCTACTTGAATAATCTTTCTGAGATTTGGGTGACTGGTAAGTAAGATGAAACCTAATTTACATCTATAATAATGCCGGTGTAGCTCAACTGGTAGAGCAACTGACTTGTAATCAGTAGGTTGGGGGTTCAAGTCCTCTCGCCGGCACCACTCATTTTAGTAATCATATCTCATTATAAGATGAGCCATTAGCTCAGTTGGTAGAGCACGAACGAGTATGCTTCGTAGCAATACATCAGCACACAAATTGAGTTGCTTCTTGAATAAGCTTACTGAAATTTGGGTGTCAATAACAAGAAATGAACTAAATATTATTACTCATTATAAAATGAGCCATTAGCTCAGTTGGTAGAGCATCTGACTTTTAATCAGAGGGTCGAAGGTTCGAGTCCTTCATGGCTCACCATTTAACACACCTTGCGGGTGTGGCGGAATTGGCAGACGCGCTAGACTTAGGATCTAGTGTCTTTATGACGTGGGGGTTCAAGTCCCTTCACCCGCACCAAAGATTTTTTAGAATATGCATAATGCGGAAGTAGTTCAGTGGTAGAACACCACCTTGCCAAGGTGGGGGTCGCGGGTTCGAATCCCGTCTTCCGCTCCAAAAAAAGTGCCGGGGTGGCGGAACTGGCAGACGCACAGGACTTAAAATCCTGCGGTAGGTGACTACCGTACCGGTTCGATTCCGGTCCTCGGCACCATAGTTTTTTCGCGCTAGCGAAAATAACTTACCTTAATTTCTATAGATTAATTTAGATTATTAGCGCCCGTAGCTCAATTGGATAGAGCGTTTGACTACGGATCAAAAGGTTAGGGGTTCGACTCCTCTCGGGCGCGCCAATTTAAAAATTGGAAGTCAGAAGTGAGATTTTTTGATATGCTTCGTAGCAATATTAGAAATCTTGACCCTCTTACATCCCACATGTGATATTTTGAACGGGAAGTAGCTCAGCTTGGTAGAGCACTTGGTTTGGGACCAAGGGGTCGCAGGTTCGAATCCTGTCTTCCCGACCATTCATTATTATGATTATGGGGCCTTAGCTCAGCTGGGAGAGCGCCTGCTTTGCACGCAGGAGGTCAGCGGTTCGATCCCGCTAGGCTCCACTTGAAATTTTGATTTTTGGCGGTATAGCTCAGCTGGTTAGAGCGAGCCGTAAACATCCTGAATTAGCTTCATTGTAGGCTTGCGAGGAATGTGTCTGATAAGAGACATGACGAGCATGGTTTTTAAACAGTGAGCGTTTTGTTATTATGGCGGTGTAGCTCAGCTGGCTAGAGCGTACGGTTCATACCCGTGAGGTCGTGGGTTCGATTCCCTCCGCCGCTATTAAAGAACAACGATGATAATAAATGAGTAAAATCATTTATTGGACCCTTAGCTCAGCTGGTTAGAGCAGACGGCTCATAACCGTCCGGTCGTAGGTTCGAGTCCTACAGGGTCCATTTATTACGGAGGAATACCCAAGTCCGGCTGAAGGGATCGGTCTTGAAAACCGACAGGGGTGTCAAAGCCCGCAGGGGTTCGAATCCCCTTTCCTCCTCCATATTCTTAAAACTTTTTATATTTTTATCATCGCGGGGTGGAGCAGTCTGGTAGCTCGTCGGGCTCATAACCCGAAGGTCGCAGGTTCAAATCCTGTCCCCGCAACCAAACATATTAGAAATATATGTTAAGGTTAGTTAATTTCACTACGTGAAAAAACTTTGGTCCGGTAGTTCAGTTGGTTAGAATGCCTGCCTGTCACGCAGGAGGTCGCGGGTTCGAGTCCCGTCCGGACCGCCATTATTATTTATACTTATTCTAGTCTAATTATAGAGTAAGAGGGTTTCAATAAGCGAAAAGATCAAGGAAGCGAGTGAATGAACACCGGAGCGTATAACCATACGTGAGGATGTGAATGAACGAGCTGACGCAGAGATTTGAAGCTTAGTGGAAGCCGTAAACTATGTTGGCTCGGTAGCTCAGTTGGTAGAGCACGTTCGAATATGCTTCTCTGAATAAACTTCAGCGTACTCATCGAGCTGCATCTTGAATAATCCCTCTGAGATGAGGACGATTCACTAATTGAAAACCTTAAAATACTAACAAGTTAAAGGAATAAATAAATGATACGTGAAGAGCAATCTTGTATCTTATTTATTAATACTAACTAATTTTATGGCTCGGTAGCTCAGTTGGTAGAGCAATGGACTGAAAATCCATGTGTCGGCGGTTCGATTCCGTCCCGAGCCACCACTTGTAATTGAATAGTATGGAGGGGTAGCGAAGTGGCTAAACGCGGCGGACTGTAAATCCGCTCCTTAGGGTTCGGCAGTTCGAATCTGCCCCCCTCCACCATTTCCCTTTTAGTGGCGGTTGTGGCGAAGTGGTTAACGCATCGGATTGTGGTTCCGACATTCGTGGGTTCGATTCCCATCAGCCGCCCCAATTTTATATTCAGACATCGTTGCTCAGTAACTTGTTACTTAGTAATTATAGATGCAGAAAAGAAATATCCTCTTGTTGGTTTGAGCACAAGACATTAATTTATGTGTAAAAAGTGTGGAATATGAAGTGAACGAGACTGATTAAGGTTGAAAGTATACCTAGTAGTCGACGATATTTCGTGTTATTTCCTGTCAGAAATAACCCAAAATATCCTCTTGCGATGAGGATACATGTAGCATATTCAAGGAAGCCTATTCCTGAAGCTAATTCAATGGGCTATAGCCAAGCGGTAAGGCATCGCACTTTGACTGCGACATGCGTTGGTTCGAATCCAGCTAGCCCAGCCATTTACTTTTTAAGGCATCATAGCCAAGTGGTAAGGCCGAGGTCTGCAAAACCTCTATCCCCGGTTCAAATCCGGGTGGTGCCTCCAGGACACTTTTTTATGCGGGTGTAGTTTAGTGGTAAAACCTCAGCCTTCCAAGCTGATGATGAGGGTTCGATTCCCTTCACCCGCTCCAAATATTATGGGCCTATAGCTCAGCTGGTTAGAGCGCACGCCTGATAAGCGTGAGGTCGATGGTTCGAGTCCATTTAGGCCCACCATAAGTACAATATAGTTGTTCCGCAGTAGCTCAGTGGTAGAGCAATCGGCTGTTAACCGATCGGTCGTAGGTTCGAGTCCTACCTGCGGAGCCATTTTTATTATGTGGGGAAATACTCAAGAGGCTGAAGAGGCGCCCCTGCTAAGGGTGTAGGTCGTGTAAGCGGCGCGAGGGTTCAAATCCCTCTTTCTCCGCCAGAAATACATATATATAATGCGCCTTTAGCTCAGCAGGATAGAGCAACGGCCTTCTAAGCCGTCGGTCAGAGGTTCGAATCCTCTAAGGCGCGTAAAGTCAGAACTAACCGTAAACAGGTTAGTTTTTTTGTGTTTAAATATTGAAAGAAGTTTTATTTACTAATGAATTCTTAAATCTGTAACAATAAGTATTCAAGCAAGATATGTTTGATATACTCATCTAAAAAATTGATTAGTTGTGAAAAAAGATTGCTTTGTTCTTCAATGTTTAAATCAATTTCCTCTTCTGAAAATTCCCCAGTACTCTTGATAATTAGGGCTAAAATGTTACCAATGTAAAGTGCAGCATCCCCAGATTCAACGATTGGCTGGACAATATGATGAAAAAAATATCTCAAGGTTTCGGGGGACTCATCTAATTCCTCTTCAATGACAAAGGGGAGATTTTTCAACCTAAAACCTTTTTTGATTTTTTCTATAATCTGCTGAGATGTGACTGGTTTTTCCGTTTGATCTAATTCCGCTTGTTCAAAAGTATTAAAATGGGATTTATTTTTATATTTCTCTATATATCCTGGTGATATGATTTGTAATAAAGTTGAAATCACAAATAAGGACTTTGCTTGAATTTCAATTTCATCAGCAAGTTCAATATATGTATCTTCAGATAGTGATGGAGTAGCTATGTTAATAACAGGATTAATTCTTTCATTTAAGATAAATAAAATATTTTCATAAAAAGCTGTTAATGTTTCATTTAACTCCAAGTTGCTCCCCATCCAAGTTTGAATCTTTGTTAATGTGCCTATCTCAATACTTTTTAAAAAAGCAGGAACTTCTTCAATATGTAATTGTATTTTTAATTCTTCATAAAGCTTATTAAGCTCCTCATCATTTTCACTTGGTGGCTGTTTTGCATCTTCTTTTTCCATTACTCCAAGGCCAACTGTTCCCGTACCCTCTATTTCTCTGATGTTAATTTCACCGATTATAAAGCGATGGAGTCCATCACGATCCTTTAGCTCATTCTTGATGAGCTGTCCTAACTGAAGAGTTCCTGTGACTTTTCCGACATTTAAGCCTTGAATGTAATATTCATATACATTCTGTTGATTAATATATTGATTTAAGTGTTGAATATATTTATGCATATAATGAATCTGTTGTTGCATCTGATGGATAAGATCTTGATTAGAAGAGTTGGAATGCATCAAGAACACTCCTTATTTCACATTTCTTGATGTCACTGAATATACTATATAATTCTTATTCGACTGGAGGGATCATTATGTATTACGAAGGCAATAAGAAACCGTACGGAATGAGAAGAAACTCAAGAATAAAGAATAATAGTCAAAAGGAAATTCGCTCTCCAAGGGTTGATTTGTTTGAAACGAGTGATGGGTATTATATTCGTCTTAGCCTTCCTGGGGTAAAAAAGGAAAATTTACAGGTATCCTTTAGTGAGCATGATGATCTTGAGATAAAAGGGAAAGTTGTAACAGTAGTTCCTGAAAACAATAAGAATATTATCTTGCAGGAAATTTATCAAGGTCCGTTTCACCGTAGAATTAAGATTCCTAAAAAGGTGAATAAGAAAAATGTCAATTTTACTTATAACAACGGAATTCTAGAAGTTTATCTAACTTTTTAAAAAGGTGGTGGGAGTATGGTATTTGGTGATAATGAACCAGTAGGTATAATCTTTTTTGGTGGGGTAAAAATAAACCAAATGGAAACAAACGCAGCATTTTCAGTTGGGGAATCTTTTTATCAATCATTAGAAAGTCAGGTTAAAAATAACTTAATTGCCGGTCAAACATTTGGAGATTTTGATTTTAATAACTTTCAGCCAATTGCTTCTAATGTTTTTGATCCAGATGGTGTTGATACAATGATGCCTATAGCGCAATCATCTTTGGGATTAGAAGATTGATACAGAGTTCTTAGTACACTTAAAACAAGGTGTACTTTTTTTATAGTCTTTTGATGGTTATAGTCTTTTGTAATTATTAACTGAAAATAAATAATTCACCTGCAGTCCTAACCTGAGCAAGTGAATTATTTATATACGGGATATACACATAGGTAGGGGGGATAAGGTGGCAAATAATATGGATTCATCACATAAGAGGGAGCGTAATAAGGATAATGACTTTGGTTATTTTTCACCTTCATATCAGGGTCGTTAACTTGTGATTGATATGGACTCATATTAATGTAAGAACCATCTCCATATGCACTTCCAACACCATTTGTCGTTTTTGTTTGACTTGTTAATTCATGATAATATCCCTTACCAACAACTAAAGAAGACGTTCCAGCAATACTATATACTTTGAAGTTTCCGATATTGATTTCAATTTTTGGAATACTTAGTCCCTCCCTTGTTAAAAATCAAATGGAATTTCTAAATCTGACTCATGATCTTCAGCTTTTTTCAATACATAGGTGAGGATCCCGTCTTCATAGCTAGAAGAATAATTTGATGTCATTACTGATTTAGGGAGAAAGATTTCTCTTTCATATGTTGTTTGTGGAAGATCACTTGAGAGTAAAGTATCTGCACCCGCAGGCTTTACTGATTGATGCTTTATTTTTAATGTTAACACCTGATCATTTTGAAAAAAGACTTTCGCATGATTCAACTCTTTTAACCCGGGGCAAATGATTGATAGGTAAATGTTATGTTCACTTTCCCAAATTTCAATTGGTATTAACTGAATTTCCTTTCGTTTACTCGTACCTAATCCATGGATGTTACTCCAAAAATCATCATTTAAAATGGAGTGATATTGCTTAACCATCTTTTTTAATTCAAGCAAATTCTCCGGACTAAACTGTGACTGGCGCATTGCCTGAAAGGGAAAGCCATTTTTTTGATTGAAAAAACCCATAGGATTCTGCATAGTAGCCATCCTTTCGACTGAATAGTTATTATAGTCTATTCGATAAAGGCCTATATGTTCTGGAAGTTTAAGACAATATGTAGCACATTGTCTTTTATTTTTTTTTCATAAGTTAGATACAATAAAAAGAAATCACTTATTTAAGGAGATTCTCATATGAGTAGATTAAAGGACGTTACAACCCCACGACTTCAAAACTTTATTGAATTTCAGAAAGACCCCCTTTTTTTCTTTTTAAACATGTTGGATAAGGGGGATATTGTTTCTTTACGAACAGGATTTAAACCCTCTTTTATTGTTAATTCACCTGAGTTTGTTAAGGAGATCTTAGTGACAAAGGATTCTTTTTTTCGAAAGGGACGGACAACAAAAGTATTAAGGAGAACGATTGGTGATGGACTTCTGACTACTGAAAAGGAAGAGCATCGAAGACAAAAAAACTATTACCAGCCGATTTTCTATAAAGAACGTTTAAATCATTATGCGATGACAATGGTTGAGGAAACGAAGAAGCTTGTTGAAACGCTTCATCATAGAAAGAATTGCAACCTAAGTGATGAAATGATGCAGTTAACATTAGTAATTATTTCAAAAGTTATGTTTGCAACAGATTTAGAGAAAAACAAAGAGCTGCTTGCAAAAGCGGTTAGTGAAACGATTGAGCAAACTGCCCACACCTTATTGTCTCCTGTTATTTTACCGTTAAATGTTCCAACAAAAAGACATAAAATACATAAAAAGGCGATTTGTAAGCTTGAAAACATGATTTATGAAATTATCAAGCAAGCGAAGGAGAATCCGGAAAACTACCAAAAGACAATGGTTGGGATGATGTTGGATACAACACTTGCTACAGGTGAAAGAATATCTGATGAAGAAATACGGAATCAAATGATGACAATGCTCCTTGCAGGTCATGAAACCTCAGCCAATTTATTAACGTGGATTTTTTATGCTCTAAGTCAAAACCCTGAGGTAGAACGTAAATTTCATGAAGAGATTGATGCTATTTCTTTATTGGAAGAATCACCATTTGAGGTTTATAGTAAGCTAGCATATACTCAGCAAATGATGAAAGAAGCACTTCGCCTGTTTCCACCTGCTTGGCTTATATACAGAGAGGCAGATAAAGATGTGGAGTTATTAGGGGAGACGTTTAAAGAAGGAAGCACTTTTATGATTTGTTCTTATGCCATTCATCGTAATCATGAGATGTTCCCAAATCCAGAGGAGTTTCAGCCTGATCGGTTTGCGAGTGGATCTAATGAGAACATTCCTCCATTTGCTTATTTTCCCTTTGGAGGGGGCTCCCGAAGCTGCATTGGATATAAGTTTGCCGTTATGGAAACTGTCTTAATATTAGCGATTATAGGAAGAAAGTATAAATTTCGACATATTGAAGGTGAACAGGCTATACCTGATCCACTTGTTTCCCTTCGAATAAAGGATGGTCTTAGAATGGAGATAATTGAACGTTAGCTAAAGGGGGAGATAGGGTGTTAAGGGATGTTGTCATTATTGGTGGTGGTCTAACAGGTGTAATGGCTGCTAGAACTTTAAAAGAAAATGGTGTAGATGATGTGTTAGTCATTGAAAAAGGAAAAAGTCTTGGAGGAAGAATGGCAACAAGACGTATTGGAGAAGGCAGGGTTGATCATGGTGCTCAATTCTTTACAGTACGAACAAAGCATTTCCAATCCTTTGTGGAAGAGTGGGAGAAAAATGATTTCGTAAGCAAATGGTTCGGCAAAACCTACTCACGTTATAAAAGTAATAATGGAATGAACAGTCTCGTAAAAAAACTTGGTGAAAACCTGGAAGTGATATTTAATACAAAAGTTATTAACATTCAAAATGCCGAGGATCATTACTTATTACTAACTGATTGTCACACAAAAATTGCTGCAAAAGCGGTGATCATAACTGCGCCAGTACCACAATCAGTAGAATTGCTTCATAATTTAGAAATAGATCATAGGTTTAATAAGATGCTAAAAAATGTTACGTATCATCCTTGCTTTGTATTATTAGCATCTTTACCTACTTCATCTACTCTCCCAGAGGTAGGAATTCTTAATGAAAACTTGCCTGATGGACTCGACCGCATTGTTGATCATAAGAAAAAGGGAATTTCAAGTCTTACAACCCTTAGTATATACACAACAGGGCAATGGGCAAAAAATCATTATCATTTAGAAGATCATGAAATTAAGGCACTTCTTCTAGAGAGCTTAAAGCCTGTTTTACAGAAAGAAAAAATCATAGAGCTACAGCTAAAGAGGTGGAGATACTCAGAAGCGACTTCAACAATAAAACATCCTTTCTTAGATCTTGAACAAACATTCCCCTTATTTTTGGCTGGTGATGTGTTTTTACATAAAGATGATCGTAGTGGGCGAACACGGGTTGAGAGTGCATTTCTATCAGGGGTTGCCGCAGGGGAAGAGATGGCGAGAAGAATGGTGAATAAATTAAATTTAAAATTTTCTGAAAATTAATGTTACATTTTATAACATGAATGTGGAATACATCTTTTACCTTCTGTATATTGAAATTAACAAAAACAAAAGGTAAAGGAGCTGGCGAAATGATCAAAAATCAAGTAGGCTTTTTCACTTTCATTATTTTAACTGTAAGGACTGTTTTAACTTATTGATATTGAAGAGACAAAGTAGGTGTGTATCTAATACACACCTTTTAAATTGCCCTTTATAATTACTCGAATTGAGTCCTACACCAAACTTAGGGTAAAATAATTAAAAAAGGATGCAGAAAAAGGTGTATTAATTGAAGAACTATATCGTGGTTGGAGCGGGAATTCTCGGTGCATCAGCTGCTTATCATTTAGCTAAAGCTGGTGCTCAAGTTACTGTTATAGATAGAAAAGATAAGGGACAGGCTACAGATGCGGCTGCTGGTATTGTTTGTCCATGGTTGTCTCAACGACGGAACAAAGCATGGTATCAAATGGTCAAAGGTGGAGCTCGCTATTATCCGGAATTAATAAAGAAATTAGAAGATGATGGTGAAACAGAAACAGGTTATAGCAAAGTCGGAGCAATTAGTTTGCATAAAGATCCAGCAAAGCTTGAAAAAATGGCAGAACGAGCTGCTAAACGAAGAGAAGATGCACCGGAAATCGGTGAAATTAACATATTATCACCTGAAGACACACAGTCTTTATTTCCACCCCTATCATCAGAATACGGTTCTGTTCATGTAAGTGGGGGAGCACGGGTCAATGGAAGAGCACTTCGTTCAGCATTAGTCAGGGCAGCAAAAAAGAACGGTGCTACTTTTATTGAAGAAAATGCTGTTTCATTAGTTCAAGATAAAAAGCATATTACCGGGGTTCGTGTTAATAAACAAGTTATTGAGGCTAATCAAGTGATTATAACTGGTGGTGCTTGGTCAGAGGAGTTATTAAGTCCATTAGGGATAAACTTCATCGTTAAGCCACAAAAAGCACAAATTATTCATCTTCATATCGAGAACGTAGAAACAAGCTCTTGGCCAGTCGTGATGCCACCTAACAATCAATATATTCTTTCTTTTGAAGAAGGTAGGGTTGTAGTAGGTGCAACACATGAGGATGATGTTGGTTTTGACCTTCGTGTAACAGCAGGTGGAGTTCATGAAATATTAAGTAAAGCTCTTGAGGTAGCACCAGGTTTAGTTGAAAGCTCTATGGTAGAAACAAGAGTGGGATTCCGTCCATTTACACCTGGATTTCTCCCAGTTATTGGTCCAATACAAGGGTATGATGGTTTATTAGTAGCAAATGGGTTGGGAGCCTCGGGATTAACGAGTGGTCCATTTCTTGGTTTAGAGCTTGCTAATCTTGCTATGGGAAAAGAAACTGAATTAGAGCTTCAATTGTATAGCCCAGAAAATGCAATAGAATAGGAAAAAGGTGAGCCGTAATTAGCTCACCTTTATTGTTAACGTCGATGTTGGACAAGGTCAATGGCACCTAATACTACGTGGGCAAGACCAAAACCAAAAACAGTATTTGCGACCATTTTATTAGAACCGCGTCTTTGTTTTAATGCATATCCAGTAGCAGTAACAGCTGAACCTAATGCAGTTGGTATTAATCCTTCACGAATATTCATGTCATTTTCCCCCACATCGTTGTTATTGGTGTAATAAACACCATGATTAGCATGTGCATCTTCCTAGGAATATATGTAGAGTACATTTTAAATCGTATAGACCATTACCTTCAAAGTGAAAAGACTTAATTGATACAAAAAGTAAACACTAAAGCCTACAAAGGTAAAAAAGATTAATAAGATAGCTGGTATAAAACTTTTTATCATTTTTATTTCCTCTCAATCTACTAAGTTAATAGTATCATCTTTGCCATTTTTACTATTTTTATACATAGTAGATTTAAGATTTTTAATGGAATAATTTATATTGAAGCAGTACTTAATTTTTAGCAATAAGAATAAAATTTTTTATATAACCCTTGATCTTTTTTTACCCAACATTATATAATGACATCATAAGTTAACCGTTTAACCGGGAGGCAATATGAATCAAAAAATGACAATACGTGATGTAGCTAAACACGCTGGAGTTTCGGCTGCTACGGTGTCCTACGTACTCAATGGAGTAAACAAGGTATCAGAGGAAACGAAAGATCGTGTATTACAGGCTATTGAACAATTAAACTATCAACCAGATTTTACCGCGATCAGTTTATCGAAAAGAAAGTCTAAGATGATTGGTGTGATTATGCCATTAGTTGAAGATACATTAGCACCGATTTTAAAGGAAAATCCTTATGTTAGCGAATTGTTAAGTGGTGTTGAATATACTTGTCGAAAAAATGGATATGATTTTGTTATCTCCGGTATCTCTAAAGCGGAGGAATGCAAAAACTGGATCATGAAGCGAAACTTAGATGCCCTTTTGGTTTTAGGCAAGTTTCCTCTTAATGTATTCGAAAAAATGAAACCGCTATCTATTCCGCTAGTGTTTGTCGATTCGTTTGAGGAGTATGCTGATGCATACCATAATATTCGCATCAATGACGAGCTAGGTGGATATTTGGGCACAAAGCATTTAATCGATAATGGTCACACTCAAATCTGCTTTATACCAAATGGAAAGATAGATAGTGCGGTAGACGGCCAACGTTTTTTAGGTTTTAAGCGGGCTCTTAAGGAAGCTAGTATTCCTTTTAATAAAGAAATGGTTGTTGAAGGAAAGTTAAATACCTTTGAAAATGGATATTCCATTGGAATGGAATTAATGAAAAAACAAGATATAACAGCTATTTTTACCTCTTCTGATATTACTGCATTAGGAATCATTAAATCACTTAACGATCATAAAAAAAGAATTCCTGAAGACTATGCAATTGTTGGATTCGATGACTTGATGATTAGTAAATTTTCTTCACCGAGCTTAACGACAATACGTCAGGATGTTTTTCGAAAAGGATCAATTGCAGCAGAAACATGTATCACTGTGATTGAAAGTGAGGATGTACACCCTGAGCAGATTATGCTCCCTGTTGAACTCGTTGTCAGGGATTCGACTAAAGGAAAGTCAGACATTTAAGGAGGTGAGCTCATCTAATCGGAGAAATAGATATGGTTTGTTAACCGGTTCACTAACTTCATTGTTTTAGATGTAACAAATGAAGCTGTATTCAAGAGATAAGTTTAACAGATAACTAGTAAAAATTTGAATATGATAAATGATATACAATAAAATCATGATAAAAAATACGATTAGATTAGGATGAATACAATGACTAAAGTTACAGTATGGAATGAAAACAGACATGAAAAGAAAAATCCCGTAGTTAGCGAGATTTATCCAAAGGGAATCCACGGTGCAATTGCTGATTTTCTACAACAAGACAACAATGAAGTGAAAACGGCTACATTAGATGAGCCGCAGCACGGACTAACAGATGAGGTTTTAGAAAATACTGATGTACTCGTTTGGTGGGGGCATCTTGCACATGATGAAGTAGAGGACTCAATCGTCGAAAAGGTTGCGCAAAGAGTGCTAGATGGAATGGGACTTATTGTGTTGCATTCAGGACATTTTTCTAAGATTTTCAAAAAATTAATGGGAACAAGCTGTGATTTAAAATGGCGTGAAGCTGATGATAAAGAACGACTTTGGGTTGTAGATCCTAGTCATCCAATTGCAGAAGGAATTGGAGAGTATATTGAACTCGAAAAAGAAGAAATGTATGGTGAGCACTTCGATATTCCTGCACCGGACGAGTTGATCTTTACAAGCTGGTTTGAGGGTGGAGAGATCTTTAGAAGTGGATGTACTTTTAAACGTGGTAATGGTCAGATATTCTACTTCCGTCCAGGTCATGAAACATACCCAACATACCATAACGAGCAAATACAAACTGTAATTAAAAATGCTGTTAAATATGTAAAGCCTGTTAACCGTAAACGTCCTGTTTATGGAAATGCTAAGCCATTAGAAACAATCTCAGCTAAGTAATTTATAAAAAATAAGAAAAATTCATTACACATATTAGGAGGAATTATTAATGGGAAAATTAAGAGTTGGTGTAATTGGTTGTGGTAGTATTGCTCAGTATCGTCACTTACCTGAATATGCTTCAAATCAACATGTAGAGCTAGTGGCTGTGTGTGATATTGTAGAAGATCGTGTAAAAGAAATTGCTAATAAATATGGTGCAAAAGCATTTACTGATTATAAAGAGCTTATCCATAGTGGAGAGGTAGATGTTGTTAGTGTATGTACACCTAACTATTTACACGCGCCTGTAACGATTGAAGCTCTAAATAATGGACTTCATGTATTATGTGAAAAGCCAATGGCAACTTCTCAAGAGGAAGCAGATGCAATGATTGAAGCGGCTAAGAAAAATGATAAAAAACTAATGATTGCTCATAATCAGCGTTTTGTACGTTCACATCAAATTGCTCGAGAATTAATTGAAAGCGGTTCTATTGGGAAAATTTACAGCTTTAGAACTGCATTTGGACATCCTGGTCCAGAGGGCTGGAGCCAAGATGGAAGAGATAGCTGGTTCTTTGAAAAGGAAAAAGCTTATATCGGGGCAATGGGTGATTTAGGTGTTCATAAAACGGACTTAATGCGCTATTTACTAGGTGAAGAAATTGTTGAGGTTGGAGCATTCATTGAGACATCAGCTAAAGAATTTGCAGATGTTGATGACACGGCTGTTTGTGCCCTTAAAACGGAAAGTGGCATTATTGGAACACTTGCAGCAAGCTGGTCTTACACAGCAAAAGAAGATAACTCAACAATTATTTATGGTGAAAAGGCAATTATTCGTTTAGAGGATAATCCAACTTATTCATTAGTCGTTCAATATACAAATGGTGAAGTAGTAAAGTATGAGCTTGGAAAAATTCAATCAAACGATGAAGGTGGTCAAAACTCTTCACATGTTATTGATCATTTTATTTCAAGTGTTGTTGAAAACAAAGAGCCTCTAATCACTGGAGAAGAAGGTATGAAATCGTTAGCGGTTATTATTGCTGCACTCAAATCAAACGAAACAAAAACAATTGCAAAAGTATTTGAGTGATGAAAATGAGTGAACTAAAGATTGGAATAATCGGAGTCGGTGGTATTGCACAAGGCCGACATATCCCAGCTTTTCAAAGCTTTGAGGATTGTGTAATTACAGCTGTAAGTGATGTTAACAAAGAAAGAGCACAAGAAGCAGCAGATAAATTTAAAATTGAGCTGGTATTTGAAAACTATAAGGATATGTTTCAACATGTTGATGCTGTCGTTATTTGTACGCCGAATAAATTTCACGCTGAAATGACAATTGCAGCATTTGAAGCAGGAGTTCATGTTCTATGTGAAAAGCCAATGGCACTTACAGCAGAAGAATGTGAAGCGATGCTTGAAGCTTCAAAACGAACAAATAAAGTGTTAGCGATTGCTTATCATTATCGTTTTATGAAAAATTCACAGGCAGCAAAGAAAATGATGGGAGATGTCGGTACTCCACTTGTAACAAGAGTAAGAGCTTTGAGACGAAGAAAGGTGCCTGGCTGGGGTGTTTTTACAAATAAGTCACTCCAAGGTGGAGGTAGCTTAATTGACTATGGATGTCACCTACTAGATTTGGCTATTTGGTTAATGGGAAGTCCAAAGTACGTTGAGGTAAATGGCAGTACGTACAATGCATTAAGCAAACAACCCAATTCGGTTAATCAATGGGGTAGCTTTGACCATGAAACATTTAATGTAGATGACCATGTCACAGCATACATTAAGTTTGAAAATGGGGCGTCTTTATTACTAGAAACGTCATGGGCTGCAAATATATTGGATGATGAAGAGCACGTAAGTATATCAGGCGTTGATGGTGGATTAAGTGTTTTTCCTCTGGAGTTTTATGCGGCGAAAGATGACATGCTTATAAACAGTCAGGCTGCTTGGATTTCTGGTGAGGATGATCCTGGTCTATCTCAGGCTAGGAACTTTCTTGATGCTTGTCTAGGAAGAGCTGAGCTTGTTGTAAAACCAGAAGAAGCTCTGCAGGTTTCTCAAATTATTGATGGAATCTATCAATCAGCAGAGTCAAAATAATGAAGAGGTAAACTCATGAATGTCTAGATGCCTCTGGATATTCATGAGTAAAGAGAATAATAAAGGAGGACTTTCGATGAAATTAGGTGTTTTTACAGTTCTTTTTAATGATAAATCTTTTGAGGATATGTTAGATCGAGTAAAAGCTTCCGGTTTGCAGGCAGTTGAAATTGGAACTGGTGGTTATCCAGGTGGAGCTCATTGTGACTTGGATGCATTACTTGAGAGTGAAGAAAAACGTAATGAGTACTTAGGGAAACTACAAGAACGTGATTTAGTTATTAGTGCATTCAGTTGTCATGGTAATCCAATTTCACCTGATAAGGAATTTGCTCTAGATTCTCAAGAAACACTAAAGAAAACAATCAAACTTGCATCGTTAATGAATGTACCTGTTGTTAATACATTTTCAGGGACTGCTGGTGACCATGAGGGAGCAAAACATCCGAACTGGCCTGTTACTCCTTGGCCAAATGAATATGGCGATGTGCTAAAGTGGCAATGGGAAGAGAAGTTAATTCCATATTGGAAAGAAGTAGGACAGTATGCGAAAGAGCACAATGTGAAAATTGGCTTAGAGTTACATGGTGGATTTTTAGTACATACACCATATACAATGCTAAAGCTTCGTGAAGCTACATGTGATGCAATTGGTGCAAACCTGGATCCAAGTCATCTTTGGTGGCAAGGAATTGATCCGGTTGCAGCAATTAAAATTTTAGGGAAAGAAAATGCTATTCATCATTTCCATGCAAAAGATACTTATATTGACCAAGATAATGTTAATATGTATGGATTAACAGATATGCAGCCATATGGTGAAGTTCAGACAAGAGCTTGGACGTTCAGATCCGTTGGTTGTGGTCACAGTCTAACAGAGTGGAATGACATAATGAGTGCTCTACGTACTTATGGATATGACTATGTTGTAAGTATTGAACATGAAGATCCAATCATGTCTATCGACGAAGGCTTTGAGCGTGCTGTTACAAACTTAAAATCTGTCTTAATTAATGAGCAGCCATCACAAATGTGGTGGGTATAAAGATAGTTTCTTGCCCCCTCTTTTTAAGAGGGGTTTTCTTTTTTGTAAAAAGATCGGTATGATGGAATAGATTCGTTTGACGGAAATTTTAAAATAGGTGTGAGTAGATGAATAAAACAGTAAAACTCCAAATAAAATCTAATTTTGTTAATCAATTTCGATCAGGATATCCATTAATCAATAAAGAAGCCATCAAAAATATAAATGCTTTAAAAGAAGAGGGAGCCATTCTCGATTTGTTTGATGAAAACAATCATTTCCTAGCTAAAGGATACTATGGTATACAAAACAAAGGTAGAGGATGGATTTTAACCAATAACCAACAAGAAGCGATTGATCAATCCTTTTTTGAGAATAAATTAAATATAGCTATAAATGCTCGTTCGTCATTTTATCAAGATGAACATACAACAGCTTTTCGGGTTTTTAATGGAGAAGGTGATGGAATTGGTGGATTAACGATTGATCATTATGATGGTTATTACGTAATCACCTGGTATAGTGAAGGAATTTATCACTTTAAAAAAGACATAATGGAAGCCATGAAAAAATTTGTGGATTTCAAAGGTGTTTATGAAAAGAAGAGATTTGATGTTAAGGGAACATATATTGAGGATGATGACTTTGTTATTGGAGAAAGAGCCAATTTCCCTCTTATTGTGAAAGAAAATGGTATTAAATTTGCCGTTTATTTGAATGAAGGCGCAATGGTCGGCGTATTTTTGGATCAAAAGGATGTCAGAAAAGCCATACGTGATAAGTATGCAAAAGGAAAGCATGTATTAAATACCTTTTCTTATACAGGGGCTTTTTCTGTTGCTGCTGCACTCGGAGGCGCTGTTAAAACAACCAGTGTTGACCTTGCTAACCGAAGCAAAGCAAAAACAATAGAACAATTCAGTGTAAATGAAATTGATTATGAGGCACAAGATATTATAGTAGAGGATGTATTTAACTTCTTTAAATATGCTGTTAGAAAGAAGCTGAATTACGATATGGTCATACTAGATCCTCCTAGCTTTGCCCGCTCTAAAAAACATACATTTAGCGCTGGAAAGGATTATCCTGATTTATTAAAGCAAGCAATTCAAATTACCGCTAAAAAAGGAATTATTGTGGCTTCATCCAACTGTAGTACATTTAGTATGAAGAAATTTAAAGGGTTTATTGATAAAGCTTTTAAAGAAAGTAGAGAAGCTTACACCATTCTTGAGGAATTTAGTTTACCAGCTGATTTTAGAACTTCTCGAGAGTTTAAAGAAGGAAATTATTTAAAAGTAGTTATATTAAGTAAAAATTAATCTTGGCTAACAAGAACCTTTTCTTGTTAGCCAAGTATAGTAAGTAATAAATGAATTTATTATGTTTAGTTAATAATAAGATATGATTTGTATTCTTTTATGATGTCTTCACGTTTACCGAGAAGTGAGCGATATTCTTTTAATAGTTTTGAATTACCTCGATCATGAAACCATTCCGAGAAAGCACGTTCACATTCACTTGAAATGGCTGCTAATTCGTCGTTAATTTCATTCATTTTTTTAATTTGAATTTCCTTAACCATTGGATAACCCACCTTTTCTTAAGTCATAATCATTTCCTATATAAATGCTCAATCGAACACTGTTAGTATGGAGTTTTTTATTGATGCTAGTGGGGTATTACCCTATATTGATGTGATGTAAACATAAAATAGGAAAAAAATAAAGAAGTTGTCATTTTGGAAAGAAATATGGATAGGGATGTCCGCAAATCGACATTTGTTAGGAAGGACTTCTCATCATTTCATGTAGACTTAAAATCTAGTATAAAATTTATAAGAATTAAATAAAAAGAGATGTTCAGGAGCAAAACGAAAAAACCCCCATAAGGAGGTTTTTTCAATATATAGTAAAGGGGGGGGATGTAATATTACTATTCCCTTATTAAGAGATTTCTATACATAAAAAGATAAGAAAAAGTTAGAAAGATAATGTATGAGTATGATAAAAAGCAAATCTTGTAGAAATAAAATTATTTCTGGGGAAATATGACGAATGGTTATTTCTCTTCAGGGAAAAAAGGCTATACTTATAATACTGACTTTTTAAATGATAGCTAAAAAGGGAATAATACGATTATTATTACTTTTTAAATAATGAGATCAACTGAATGTGTGTGCACAAACAGTCTAATCATAATAGTTACATAAAGCGGTAAATGTAAAGGAGAGTTACACTTATGACACTAGAGAATTTTTTACAAGAGCTTGAGCCATTTATTCAATCTAATTGGTCAAAAGCAGAATTTGAGAATCCTACGGCGATTCAACTTAAAGCTGTTCCACAAATACTTGAAGGAAAAGACGTGGTTGCCGAATCCCCAACTGGAACAGGGAAAACGTTAGCATATGTACTACCATTATTAAACAAAATTGATGTGAACAGAAAAGCGGCACAAGTTGTGATACTGGCTCCTTCGAGAGAACTTGTTATGCAAATTTTCGACGAAGTAAAGAAATGGTCAGAAGGCAGTGAAATAACTAGTGCTTCCTTTATTGGTGGAGCTAATATAAAAAGACAGGTAGATAAACTAAAAAAGAGCCCACAAATCATTCTTGGGACCCCAGGAAGAATTTATGAATTAATTAAAATGAAAAAATTGAAAATGCATGAAGTAAAGACAATTGTTCTTGATGAAGGAGATCAGCTTTTAATTCCTGAACACAAAAAAACAATACAAGATATTGTGAAAACAACTCTTAATGAAAGACAAGTAGTACTTTTTTCAGCCACTTTAAATGAAAGTACAGAATCGAAAGCAAGAGATCTAATGAAAAAGGATCCTGAGATTATAAAGGTTGGAAAGGAAGAAGTACCAACTGGAAAAGTTGATCATGTTTACCTTGTTTGTGAACAAAGAGAAAAAGCACTCATACTGGAAAAGCTCGTGAAGAATATTCCTATGAAAGCATTAGGATTTGTAAAGGATATTGGTAATTTAAGTGTATTAGGTGAGAAACTCGACTATAAAGGAGTGGATGTTCACCTCTTGCATAGTGACACTAAAAAAGAGGAGAGAGAAGCAGCGTTAAAAAGTCTTCGTACTGAAAAGCAAGGCCTTTTACTTGCAACAGATGTTGCTGCAAGAGGTTTGGATATAGCAGAACTTACTCATGTTATTCATTATGACTTACCATCTACAAGCTCTCAATATGTGCATAGATCTGGAAGAACAGGAAGACAAGGGGCTTCAGGAACTGTTGTTTCAATCGTGACAGAACGGGAAGAAAGGGAGTTAAGGAAGCTGGCAAAGGAGTTAAACATTACTGTAAGAAAGAATGAGCTATATCGAGGAGAATTGGCTGAGGTATAAGAGTAAGAAAAAGGTCTAACACTTGGTTGTTAGATCTTTTTTGATGTTACGGAAGAAATAAGTTATTCAGAACCTTGTTTATAAAAAATGAAAACACGCCACTCTATATGAGCAACGTGCTTTCTTAGCCTGTTGTTTATTCTGTGATGTAGTAATACTTTATGTTCTAATCTGGTTTGTTATTCATTTTTTAATGAACTAATCCTCTAATTCCATTCGTATATATTTTCTTGTGTTTGGGCCATATATTCCATCATCTGCAAGAGCTGCGTACATTAATTGAAATCTTCTTACTGCATCTTCTGTTCTAGGGCCATATATACCATCAATTGGACCTGGATCAAAGTTGATTTCCTTCAATGCACGTTGAACCTGCCTAACCCCTTCTCCTTCACTTCCACGTCTGAGAATCCCTGATGGTAGAGGGAAATCGGGTGCAGAAATTCTTTGTTGATTTACTTGTTGTAATTTAGATAGTGTATTTGGTCCGACTAATCCATCAACAGCTAAATTGAAATCTCTTTGAAATCTCATGACTGCCTTTTCTGTTTCATCACCATAAATTCCATCTGCGCCGAAACGTGGTAAACGGTAACCCGCTCTGATTAGTTGTTGTTGAATATCTCTAACAAATGAGCCAGATTTCCCTTCACCAATTGGTAAGGTAACAGATGTTCCTTTTACTACTGGAGTAGGAGGTGTTTCAGTTTGTTCATTTGGTGGTGCTGCACCATTAAAGTTACTAAGTGCTTCGGATACATCTTCAATAAACATGGACCAAGAAATACCGTTACTACGTAATATCCCAATTGGGTCAGTTCTTCTTGTTGGGTCAAGCGTAGCATGTGCAACAATATCTGAATTAGGATCTAAATTAAATCTGTCACAAAGATAAGCGTGGTACCATATATAGCGATTATATGCTTCTTGAAAATTGATTGTACCTCCATGACATAACTCCACTCCAATTGCAGCACTATTGGCATTTGCACCATATAGCCTGTTATCAGTTGTTACATTTGAACGAACATGATAAGCAATTTCAGTTAAAGGAATGATTTCTAAAATATATTTATCATCAATAAAGGTATGGGCAGAAGCAGATGGTTGCTGAGTATCAAAGTAGTTGCGGTTTCCATAAGCAGTAGAGCCTGGATTGCCTGTATCATGGCTAACAATAAAGCGAACTGTACCAATACGTTGTCCAGAGCGGGAGTTTCCAGTACGAATATAATCCTGTGTAATCTCGTATGCCAACTATTAACACCCCTGTCTTATTTTTATACAAACGACTACATTGCAGTATATGTTAATAGGCATATGATTGTTAACTGAATTAATTTATTCACATTATCCACATAGTGAGTATTAGTTATTTTTAGAATATAAACAGTTATATGTGGATAAAAGAGTATTGTAAATAAAGATACTAACAGTTTTATCCACATTATCCACAGTCTTTGTGTTGGAATATCCACAAATTATCCACGAAAAGAAAAGGAAGTGGAGATTCCCACTTCCTTTTCAGCATACGTATTATAAATTTCTATTAGCGCGTTGTCTTTGATCAGCTGCTTTTGCTCTTGCTTGAGCTTCAATATCGTCTTGGTCAGCTAATTCTCTTGAAAATTCCTCGTCAATCCCATCTCTTTTTAAGTTTTTAGGTGTTTGTGGAAGTGATGAAGAGTTTTTATCTCGTGCTTTATGATTATGTTTATGACCTCTGCCCATAAAAAAGCCCCCCTAAAGATATTGAACAACTTGTTCAAACTTAGGATGGCTTTTTTTCATCATTTCATGTTGGAAGTTAGTGTCTTTGTTTACTTATGTATCCACCAGCTCGATCAGCATTTTTGAACTCACGAGAATATGTTACTTCTTGCATGCTTGAAAGAGTACTTTTTGATTTATCTCTTTTCTTTTTTTCTGATGCCATCATAATCATCCTTCCAAAATGTAGTATTCATGATTAGTTTTGACATCATCAAGTTTATTCATACAGAAGTAGGAAAAAAATACAAAACAGGTGAAATTCATTTGAATTTCACCTGTGGATAATTAAGCTTCCTTAAGTTGTTGTTCTTCAGCCTCAGAAGCATTGTGATATGTGTAAATTGTATACTGGTCTCTTGAAATTTCAAAAAGGTTAAAAATATCTTCGCCGTTATTTATTTGTTCAAGCAAATGTGCTCTTGTTTCATTCGCATTTACTACGTAAGGAAGCTTCTCTGCAGCCTTTGTTGAGCGAATATTTTGTTTGCGAATTCTTAAGAAAATCGTTTCAATATCTAGTTCATAAAAAAGTTCATTGAAAAACGCATCTTTTGCAAGTTTGTTGTAGCCCTTGCCATGATATGGCTTTCCAATCCAGGTTCCTAAGAAACCAGCTTTATCTTGAATATCAAACAAGCTAATTGTGCCGATTGGAGATCCCCATTCATCTAAAATGGTACGTGAAATCAATTCACCTCGTTCTTCAGCCTCAATCGTTTGTTTAGTTAGAAATAAATATTCTTCAAAAGAATTTGCTTTATGACGCACAAAAGGGAAGACTTCTGGGTGAATCATGTGTTCATAAAGTGCTTGACTATCATAAATATCACGTTTTTTTAGCATCTGGACCCCTCCAACCTGAGGGCAGACTCCACGTGATATGGTCGTCTCCACCCTCGAAATTTTTTATGTTGCCTTACATTCAAAAAATTTCGGGGTGGGAATCGAACCCACTAGAACCAGTATTGCTGGTGGCGCACCATTTGCCTTCCCACTACTAGATTTAGTTGTTCATATTTGCATTTCGTTAAGTGAAGACAATGGTGAAATCACTTTTAATGTTACTTCCATGGAGTATAATACGGCATTTTATATGAAAAAGATACTCCTTTTTTGTCGAATTCAAAAAAAAATTTTTGTATCTTAAAATAGTTGTTGATATACGTACCTTTTTTGAGTTCTGGTAAAATATTCTGACAACAATGCATAGTAAATAACACGGTTTAACCCTTTACTAAAGAGCAGTGAAAATAACTGTGTTATCATAAAGAGAATGAGGGGAAAATGATATCAGTATAATATTTCTTTGTCATTTTTTATCTGTTAAATGTGAAAATATCATTGTCCTGTTTTTGCTATTGCACGCAAGTCAAGCTTACTAGCTTTCTTTATAGACAATATTCCCATCAATCATGGTGAGTTCAGGTTTCGCTAAGTAATGAAAAGGATGAGTATTCCAAACCACCAAATCTGCATCCTTACCAATTTCAATACTACCAACCCTATCTGCAACTCTTAAATTACGTGCAGCTGTGATAGTAATTCCTTCTAATGCCTTTTGCTCATTAAACCCTTCTCTAACAGCTAATGCTGCACAAAGATTAAGGTATTGAATCGGGGTATAAGGATGATCGGTTGTTATGGAAACTTCTACACCTCTTTTGGAAAGCTCTTGGTAGGTTGACCAACTTTTGTTTTTTAATTCAATCTTAGACTTTCTAGTTAAAGTAGGTCCAACACAGACTTTGACTCCTTTGCCTACTAATTCTTCAGCAATTAAATGTCCTTCTGTACAATGTTCAATCCGATAATCTAGATTAAATTCTTCTGCGAATCTAATCGCACTCATAATGTCGTCTGCACGATGAGCGTGAATACGAACTGGTATTTCACGTCGCAAGGCCTTTTTTATTGAGATAGAGCGAAAGTCCTCTTTTTCATCACAATACTTTGCCTTGTAGAATGCTTCACGAAGCATCCCCATAATTCCCATTCGGGTAATGGATTCTTTATTCCCGTGGCTATGCATACGCTTCGGATTTTCTCCCAGAGCAATTTTTAAGCCAGCTGTTTCTTGAATAACCATTTTAGAAATATTAATCCCAAATGTCTTAATAACAGAGGTTGTACCACCTATAACGTTAGCACTGCCAGGCATAACATGAGCTGTTGTGATGCCATACTTTATTGCATCCTTGAAGGCTGGGTCTAATGGATGTACTCCATCTAACGCTCTGATATGTGGCGTGAGAGGCTCAATTGTTTCATTCGCATCATTTCCTGCCCAGCCAGTACCTTCATCATAAAGACCTAGGTGTGTATGCACATCAATAAATCCAGGGAAAAGAAATTTGTCTTTACATACAATAATCTCTGCTTCTCCATTTGTTTCTATATTTTTGCCAATCGCGGCTATCTTACCATCTTCAACTAAAACATCTGCCTCATACAAAACTGGTGAAACAACAGGATAAACTGTTGCTTGTTTAAAAAGTGTAGATTTCATAGGTGGCTTCATTCTCTTTCTTTTAAAAATAAGTTTTTATCTTGTGCAGCCTTCAGACAAGGCTGCATTATTGAGATTTTAATATGTCGCTCAACGCTTTATCAAGAGAGGGATATATGAATTGATAATGACTTGTTAAGGCCTTTTCAGGCAACACCCGTTGCCCCTTTAATAGTAAGAGACTCATTTCACCTAATACAGCTTTTAATGCAAATGAAGGAGCTGGTAACCAATGTGGACGTTGTAGTTTTTTTGCAATTGTTTTTCCGAGCTGATTCATTTGAACTGGATTTGGAGCCACTGCATTTACGGGTCCTGTAATCTTTGGTGTGTGGATAATATGGTGGATAAGATGAACCAGGTCACCGATATGAATCCAAGACACCCACTGCCCACCGGAGCCAAGAGGACCTCCTGCAAATATTTTATAAGGCAGAACCATCTTTGGTAGTGCTCCTTCCTCTCCAAGAACAATTCCAAATCTTGTTAATACGGTTCTTACACCAAGCTCGTTCATTTTGTTCGCTTCCTTTTCCCAAACCTCAACAGTCTTTGCTAGGAAATCTGTTCCTTTGGTGGTAGATGTCTCTGTGAAAGTTTGTTCTACAGAGGTACCGTATATTCCAATTGCACTTGCATTTATAAAAACAGACGGTCTTTGTTTAAGGCTATTTATTATAGAATATATGGCTTTAGTAGACTCGACGCGACTATCTACGATCTCTTTTTTTGCTTTTTCTGTCCACCTCGTATTAATTGTTTTACCAGCTAAATTAATTACTACATCAACACCTTCCAAAGCGGAAGCTGGATTTGAGCTTTCTGATAACCACTGAACATAATGCAGGTTTTTTTCTGAAGAAGTTCTTTTACTTCGTGTTAAAATATAAACAGAGTATCCTTTGCTTAAAAAATGTTGGGCTAGATGCTTCCCGACAAAGCCGGTTCCACCTGAAATGGCAATTTTCATAAAATCAACTCCTTTTATAAATATGTTAAAGTAACGTATCTCTTTCATTTATACCCTTTCTTTTAAAAATAACCTCATTTGAATGTGTTATAACAAGTTATGAGTAGGTGATTAGCATGGCAATTATTACAAAAATTACTACACAAAAGCAATCTGATGAAAGATACAATATTTTCCTCGATGATGGTACGGGGGAAAAGTATGCTTTTAGCGTTGATCAAGACATTTTAATAAAACATAATCTTCAAAAAGGCAAAGAACTAGATGAATTTGATATCGTTGAGATAAAATATGGTGATGATAGAAAGAAGGCTTATAATAAGGCGTTAGAGTTCCTAAGTTATCGTATGCGCTCAGTTAAAGAAGTAGAGGATCATTTGGCGAAAAAGGAATATCATGAATCGGTAATAAAGGAAGTCATCGCTAAATTAAAAGAATTTAACTATGTAGATGATTTTGAATTTGCACTAGCCTATGTGCGGACCCAGAAGCAAACAAATGGGAAAGGTCCTACTGTATTAACTCGTGAATTGGCTATGAAAGGAATTGGACAATCTATAGTAGAACAGGTCTTGGAGGAATATAATCAAGATGAGCAGATTGAAGAGGCCGTTGCTCATGCTGAAAAACTTTTGAAAAAAAATAATAAACTTTCAACGATTCAGCTTAAGCAAAAAATCGAGCAGCATCTACTAAGAAAAGGGTTTTCCTATAATATCATTTCAACTGCGTTAGAGGAAGTCGACTATGAGCAAGATGAATCTGAAGAGTGGTTAGCGTTAGTTAAGCATGCGGAAAAGGCTCAGAAAAAATATCAAAATGAAGATCCTTATCACTACAAAATGAAAATGAAGCAGTTTTTATATAGAAAAGGTTTTGCGATAGAATTAATTGAAAAGTTTTTAAGTGAATAATTAGAGCAAGGGGAAATGGTTGTGAATACTAAGCGTTATAGTGAAATGACTGAATATGAATTAAAAAGTGAAATTGCAACATTAAAGGAAAAAGCAAGGAAAGCAGAGCAGTTAGGGATTGTTAATGAGTTTGCTGTTTTAGAACGGAAAATTACTATGGCAAAATCATATCTTCTAGATCCAAATGAATTTAAGTCTGAAGAAGTTTATGAAATTGATGGTGCACCTGGTGAATTCTTTAAAGTAAATTATATGAATGGAATCTTTGCATGGGGGTATCGGTTGGCTTCACCAGAACATGAAGAAGCTCTGCCAATATCAATGTTATTAAAGGGCTGACAATACTTGTCAGCCCCATTCACTGTTTGATTAAAAAATATGATTGTGTTTATTAAGAATAAGGATTTTCACGTCGACCAGATGCTCTCATTCGTTCTTGTGGATGAGTATTGATCGTGCCGTTTGCTCGCTTAGATGCAAACTCATCCTTCGCTCTTGGTTCGCCTTCAAATTTGTTGTTATTCATATTTGGGAATCCTGATTCTTTGTTACGCAACACAATCCCCTCCATTCATCATTTGCTTCAATCATTGAAGCGTATTTATAGTATGGGTCCTATAGAGCCTAAATATTAGTAACGAATCCTACCTAGAGGTGATAATAATGGAAGAATACTTTGAGCGGTTAACAAATGAGTTATTAAGTAAAAACAATAGCCTTTCGTATGCACAAGCAAGAACATGGGTGGAGCTGTTATGGGAAGATTTCGAATCTACCCAAGCAAAGGCAGGTAGAACTTACAAAGGAAAAGAAATGACCGAACAGGTTGTTAGACAGTTAATTACCCATTATGGCGACAAACTTCACGATTTCATAGCAACAAACCCTAAATATAGTCACTTATTGAACAATGATGATTATCTAAAGCATTAATTAAACGTTTGTTTAAATAAGAAAGGCTGACATGATGTCAGCCTTTCAATCGTTATTCAGGTATAAGCTCCAATTTTTTTCGTAATTTTTCTTCACTAAAAATCCAGCCAGTATAGGAGCTGACGATATTTAAGTCTTGATCAAGCTGAACAATTGCTACAAAGGGATAATACCCTTTACTTCGATATCGTAAATCAATAAACCTTACCTCATAATGATCAGTAAATTCATCAACCTCCCAACGATACACAGGAGAAAAAGATAAAAAGGCAGAAATATTATCATCTTCTTCAGCAGCCTTTATCACATCAGTCTGCGGTACAGGTACACGTTCAAATTCATCTAAAATAATGATTTCTTCATTAACAGATCTGGCAACGTGAAAGTTTTTATCCGTCATAATGGCAATATGCCATTGTCTGAACCTCATTGTAGGTGAAATAATGATTTGTTCTATATTTGGGATGAGCTTATGCAATCGGTGGATAATATTTCTTTGCATGCTAAAACGAATGATATAATAGGCAATCAATATGGCATAAACAGTTAGAAAGGTGAAGCCTGGATGACCACCTAACACCCAAATAATGATTCCTACTACATGTGTAAAAAAGATAAACGGATCAAATGTATTGATAATTCCAAGGGCAATCCACTTTTTTGAAAATGGACGGAGTGCCTGTGTTCCGTACGCATTAAATATATCCACAAAAACGTGCAGAACAATAGCGAGTAAGGTCCAAAGATACAAATGGAGTAAATTACTCTCAGGAATAAAAATTGTTAACAATCCAGTAATTAAAAATGACCATAGTAAGATAGCAGGAATGGAGTGGGTAATCCCTCTATGGTTTCTTATATATTTTGCATTGTTTCTAAGCTTTAATATTGTATCAAGATCAGGAGCTTGTGATCCGATAATTGTTCCGAACATAACAGCTTGTGCAGTTGGGTTATCTATTCCAACTGCGGGATCGAGAGTGGCTAAGCCACCTAAGGCTATTCCCATAACCACATGAGTTCCTGTATCCAAAATCATGTACCTCCTTGTAATGGCTCAAGAGGAAGATCTCTTTGAGAGAAAAATCCTTAAAGATTCCTTGAATTTATATGTGACAAAATTGTCCAATGTGAATAATTCTCTTGATTTTTAAATTCGTTATATAATAATAAGTCTTGTCCTACATTTAGGAAGAGAGCCTCTAATAAATAGTCTTATTATTATCTTTTCCCGAATAACCTGTAATTTAACATCTGGAGGAAAAATCTAATGGTAAATGAACTACAAAATAAATTAAAAGATTTTTCGATTCAAGAATTTCAACAAGATTTGATCACCTGGTATTTAGCTGAAAAAAGGGATTTACCTTGGCGTAAAGACCAAGATCCATATAAAATTTGGGTGTCAGAGATTATGCTTCAGCAAACAAGAGTAGATACTGTTATTCCATATTTTAATGCATTTATCGATAAATTTCCTACAATAGAAGCATTGGCTGCTGCAAATGAGGAAGAAGTATTAAAGGCCTGGGAAGGACTTGGGTATTACTCGAGGGTTAGAAACCTTCATGCAGCTGTTAAAGAAGTGAATGAATCTTATTCGGGTATTGTCCCAAATACTCCTGAAGAAATTTCTAAGCTAAAAGGAGTAGGTCCTTATACAAAAGGAGCAATTCTTAGTATTGCCTATAATATTCCAGAACCAGCTGTCGACGGTAATGTGATGAGAGTTTTCTCGAGAATTTTATCGATTTGGGAAGATATTGCAAAACCGAAAACAAGGAAGATTTTTGATGAGGCAACTTATCAGATAATATCAAAGGAAGATCCCTCATCATTCAACCAAGCAGTGATGGAGCTAGGTGCACTAATCTGCACACCAACTTCCCCTTCATGTCTTTTATGTCCTGTTAGGGAACATTGCTCTGCTTTTGAAGAAGGGGTTCAAGCAGAACTGCCGATTAAAAGTAAGAAAAAGAAACCAAAACCGCTTCAAATGGCGGCAGCTGTTTTATATGATCATGATGGAAGATTATATATTCATAAAAGGTCATCTACAGGCTTGTTAGCTAACCTTTGGGAATATCCAAATATGGAAGTTCAACAAGAAGCAGGTAATACTTATAGGAAGCAACTCCAAGAGTTTTTACTTTCAACTTATGGTGCAGATGTTGAACTTTCAGAGTTATCTGGTACTGTAGAGCATGTTTTTTCGCATTTAATTTGGAATATATCTATTTATATTGGGAAAGTGAACAACATTCCAAATGACCAACTTATTGCTGTAACAGAAAAAGAGCTAGAAAAGTATGCCTTTCCTGTATCACATCAAAAAATTTATAAGATATACCTTGGGTCTGACAAATCTTAGTCAGACCCGAAAGGTTTTAATCATATTGAACTCTTGTTCCATGAGTATAATCCGCTTCATTTCTTTTTAAGCCACCACGAGCTTCAATTTCTTCAATAATTTCGCGGTGAATGGTTTGTCCTTCAACATTAAGATAAGGAACCATTTGTTGAAGAGAATGGTGGAAGTGGGCAAGTTCTTCTTTTTTCCACTCTTTCTTTGACATCATCGATAATTCAGTCATATCACGACCAACATACATAAACATCCTCCTCTAATTGACGAGATGTGTTCGATTGAAGCAAGACTTCTATCTCATAGAAGTTTCATTATATTATCTGATACAATAATAACATCTATTCGATTGTTTAATTTTAAGGAGTTGACAAAATGACCCAAGAAAATAAAGTAGCACTTATTACAGGTAGTAGTAGAGGGATTGGAAAAGCAGTAGCCATTCGTTTGGCAGAAAAAGGTTATAACATTGTTGTGAACTATGCACGAAGCAAAACAGCTGCATTAGAGGTAGTTGAACAAATTGAAAAATTGGGTGTAAAAGCTATTGCGGTTAAGGCTAATGTAGGAAAGCCGGAAAAAATAAAAGAGTTATTTTCACAAATTGATGAGGAATTTGGCAGACTTGATGTGTTTGTAAATAATGCAGCATCTGGTGTTCAAAAGCCTGCAATGGAATTAGAAGAAAGTCATTGGGATTGGACAATGAACATTAATAGTAAAGCTCTTCTTTTCTGTGCACAAGAAGCGGCTAAGCTAATGGAGAGAAATGGTGGGGGCTTCATTGTTAGTACAAGCTCACTTGGCTCGATTAGATATTTGGAAAACTACACAACAGTTGGTGTTTCGAAAGCAGCATTAGAAGCTCTTACAAGATATTTAGCTGTTGAATTATCTCCGAAAAACATTATTGTTAATGCCGTTTCAGGTGGAGCTGTTGACACAGATGCTTTAAAGCATTTCCCGAATCGTAATGAGCTATTGGAGGATGCTAGGGAGAATACTCCAGCAGGAAGAATGGTTGAAATAGAAGATATGGTTAATGCTATTGAGTTTTTATTAACGGACAAAGCGTCGATGATCAGAGGTCAAACTCTTATTGTTGATGGGGGGCGCTCTTTACTCGTTTAGGCTGAAACGTGTGCCCTAAAAGCGAGATTTTAAGTAAAAATTTAATTTTAATTTTTTTTGAAATATGTTGGATATTAAATTCACCTCTAGGACAATCTATATTTCGTGGAGGTGATATCGAATGGCACAAAACAATTTCCAAGCTGGTAAAACAGCATCAGGGACTAACATCCAACATGTAAAACAACAAAACGCTCAAAGTGCACAAGGTGGCCAAGCTGGTGCAGGTCAATTTGGTACTGAATTTGCGAGCGAAACTAACGTACAACAAGTAAAACAACAAAACCAACAAGCTGAAGCTAACAAAAACCAAAACTCTTAATTAGCTAAGGCTCTAAGACACCTTTCCCACAGTGTGGAGAGGTGTCTTTTCTTTTGTGCTTAAGCTAGGAAGGCTTCAGATCATCGGGGATGATTTTTTCTAAAACGACAAAAGTTTCGGTTCCTCTACATAACTAGTCAAAGGATCAAAAAAATTTATGAAGAATTTAATATACACAAGTGATTATGAGTCTCTATTGAAAGGAGAATAAACATGAATTTTGATCAACTAGTAGGTGAGCAATTAAAAACCATGGATAAATTATTATATCTACAGTCAGAAATTGAAAGATGTCAGGATATAAAAACCCAACTAGCTGCCCTACAAGACGAAGCTAAACTCCAATCCATTCATGATGAAATCGCACAAATGAAAGAAGAATTAAATAAAATTCAACAAGTCTTTGAAAGACAAACAGAAGAGGTTATTCAATCTTACGAAGATCAAAAGTTTGAGACTGTTTCATGATCTTAATAAAATAATTAACTCCGATTCCGGCATTTATTTATGCTGGATTTTTTATTGCTTCTGGAGGGGAGAGAAGTGTCGTTCATCGGGTGTATGAACGACAAAACGAAGGCGAAAAGGGAGAGGAGTGTCGTTCATCGTGTGTATGAACGACAAAACAAAGGCGAAAAGGGAGAGGAGTGTCGTTCATCGGGTGTATGAACGACAAAACGACTGCGAAAAGGGAGAGGAGTGTCGTTCATCGGGTGTATGAACGACAAAACGACTGCGAAAAGGGAGAGGAGTGTCGTTCATCGTGTGTATGAACGACAAAACAAAGGCGAAAAGGGAGAGGAGTGTCGTTCATCGTGTGTATGAACGACAAAACGACTGCGAAAAGGGAGAGGAGTGTCGTTCATCGGGTGTATGAACGACAAAACGAAGGCGAAAAGGGAGAGGAGTGTCGTTCATCGGGTGTATGAACGACAAAACGAAGGCGAAAAGGGAGAGGAGTGTCGTTCATCGTGTGTATGAACGACAAAACGAAGGCGAAAAGGGAGAGGAGTGTCGTTCATCGGGTGTATGAACGACAAAACGAAGGCGAAAAGGGAGAGGAGTGTCGTTCAACGGGTGTATGAACGACAAAACGAAGGCGAAAGGAAGAAGAGTGTCGTTCATCGGGTGTATGAACGACAAAAACCCGAAAATGAACAAGTCTTATTAGAAAAATAAAGCTTTCCAGCTACCCCTTAGCATACTAATACGAGCCTGCAAAGCAGTATATAACCTTACAGTTATAACTCTTTTATTTTCCTTTTTCCCTGACAAACGTTATAATGAAAGGAACTATATAAGGTAAAGACGTTGTGAAATAGATTTCACGAAGCAACCAATCGAAAGAAGGGGAGAAAAGTGGGCTTTCCCAGGGAAGGAGACAAAATTCAAATTCATAGTTATAAACATAATGGCTACATTCATAGAGTCTGGGAAGAATCAACTGTATTAAAGGGTTCTCAGCACTGTATCATTGGTGGGAATGACAGAACAATTGTTACGGAATCAGACGGTAGAACATGGGTGACAAGAGAGCCGGCGATCTGCTACTTTCATGCCAGACATTGGTTTAATATTATAGGTATGCTTAGAGAAGATGGAGTATATTATTACTGTAATATTAGTTCGCCTTTTGTATGGGATGATGAAGCTTTGAAGTATATTGACTATGATCTTGATGTGAAGGTTTATCCAGATATGACATATACGATTTTGGATGAAGATGAATATGAACAGCATAGTAAGCTAATGAATTATCCAGAAGTTATTGATCTCATCTTAAGAAAAAACCTCGAAACATTACTTCGTTGGATTCGACAGAAAAAAGGTCCGTTTGCACCTGAATTTATTGACGAGTGGTATGAACGATATTTAACATACGTAAAATAGTAAATGTAATAAGGGTGACTCATAGGGTCAGCCTTTTTAATTATTGTAAAACGATTCATATTGAGCTGGATGAAAGAGTATCAATGCAAGTAAGACATAACTGTGACCAGCTTTAGTCGTGAACCGAATGTTTGGCTTTAGAGTAGAAACGGGGGATTTTTTTGGGGGTAGTTAAACGATACTTGGCTTTTGTAAAGCCTTATCGTCTACAAATTATAGGGACGATTATTATTGGAGTTATTAAGTTTTCTATTCCGTTATTATTGCCGCTGTTAATTAGGCATGTTGTGGATAATATCATTGGCGGGAACGGCACAGAAGCAGAAAAAACAAAAGAATTATTAACGATTATGGGCTTTATGTTTATTTTATTTGTTGTCATTCGTCCACCAGTCGAGTACTATCGGCAATACTATGCACAATGGACGGCAAGTAAAATTTTATATGATATAAGAGATCAGCTTTTCACCCATCTTCAAAAGTTAAGCTTGCGATATTATGCCAATACAAGGGCTGGAGAAATTATTTCACGGGTTATAAATGATGTAGAACAAACAAAGAATTTCGTCATAACAGGCTTGATGAATGTTTGGCTTGATGTTGTGACGATCATTATTGCTGTTGGTATTATGTTTTCAATGAATGTTAAGCTAACATTGGTTTCTATTGTTCTTTTTCCGCTTTATGGTTTGTCTGTTAAATACTTTTACGGAAGATTACGACACTTAACAAGAGTTCGCTCACAGGCTCTTGCAGAAGTTCAGGGGCATTTACATGAACGTGTTCAGGGTATGCCTGTTATACGTAGCTTTGCAACGGAGGACTTTGAGCAGAAGCAGTTCGCGAAGGAAAATGCCAATTTTCTTGAAAAAGCTCTTACCCATACTAGCTGGAATGCCAAAACCTTTTCCATAGTTAACACGTTAACTGATATTGCACCGTTAATTGTTATCACTTTTGCTGGATATCAAGTTATTCAAGGGCAATTAACAATAGGAACAATGGTTGCGTTTATCGCTTATATTGAACAACTATATAATCCGTTGCGCAGGCTAATTAATTCTTCAACCACTTTAACCCAGGCCTTTGCCTCTATGGATCGCGTGTTTGAATTTATTGATGTGCCGTATGAAGTGGTGGATAAACCAAATGCTAAAAAAGCAGATGGAGTTAAAGGTGAAATTGAATTTCAGAATATTTCCTTCCGCTATCAGGAAGATGAAGCGCTTATTATTGAAGGGTTATCTTTGAAGGTGAAAAAAGGTGAAACGCTTGCACTTGTTGGGATGAGTGGAGGAGGTAAATCAACTCTTGTTAGCTTACTTCCACGTTTTTATGATGTAACAGGAGGAAGTATTTTACTTGATGGAATTGATATTAGAGATTATGAAGCGCAAAGTCTCAGAGAACAAATTGGGATGGTGCTTCAGGATACATTCTTGTTTAGCAATACTGTGAGAGAGAATATTCTGATCGGTAAGCCTGGGGCATCTGAAGAGGAGATTATTGCAGCAGCAAAAGCAGCCAATGCTCATGACTTTATTACAAAGTTGCCGAACGGGTATGATACTAAAGTTGGTGAAAGAGGAGTTAAATTATCCGGTGGACAAAAGCAGAGGGTATCCATTGCGAGGGTGTTTTTGAAAAATCCACCAATTCTTATTTTAGATGAAGCTACCTCAGCGCTTGATTTAGAAAGTGAGCACCTTATTCAAGAAGCACTTGAGAACCTTGCGAAAGAACGCACAACCTTTATTGTTGCGCATCGCCTGTCAACAATTACTCATTCTGACAAAATTGTCGTGATTGAGGATGGTAACGTGTTAGAAGAAGGAACACATCAAGAGTTGATGGATAAGCAAAGTCACTACTATAAATTATTTCAAATACAACAGTTAGATTAGTGGAAGCACAATCTTCTTATGGAGGTTGTGCTTTTATACTTTCTAAATAAAAAATAGGGTCAGCATCTGCTAACCCTACTCTTCTGATAATTTTATTTCATTATCTTGCTTATGATAGCTGTGGAAGCTGTAGATAAGCGTATCTAAGTGTTCAAGCTGTTCACTATAATCAATAATCGTCGAAACGAGTGGTAATAGATGAAAAAAGTAAGTAGAATTTTGATTTTGTTGAAGCTCCATATAAGCATCCATTAAATGTTGTTTATTAAATTTATCTTCTTCTAACAACTCAGTTGATTGAATTGTTTTTGTTTTACCTATAAATCGAAGTAATGCTTCTTCGTGAACATACAACAAATGATCCAATTCTTTAACAAGGACCTTTTGAAAGTGCTCGGGCATATGATGGAGATCATTTTCAAGACGGTGTAGTTTCTTCAAGGTATCTAAAGCTCGATTTGTTGTGACGATCATCTGGCGGAATAGCACTAGTTTTCTTGATTTAGAGTAGGTTTCTCTCTTGAAATAGTTTCGCTCTTCTTTATAATTTAAATAAAGCTGGTCAAGCTTTATCATTTGCTCTTTAAATTTTTCAATATCATCTTTTAATACAGTATGTTCTGAAGCATGACGTAAATTCACTCGAATCCATTTAATAATGTCCTCTGTATTAGATGTGACAAGGTTGTAAAGCTTTGTTTCATATTTAGGCGGAATAAATACCAGATTGACAATAAAAGCAGCCAATACTCCGAGCATTACTGTGAAAAAGCGAATGGATGCTATTTCAATGAAATTTTCACCAGGACTTTCTAAAATCGCGATAACAGTAACAAGAGAGACAGGTATTGTGCTTTCAATCTTTAGTCTTAAATTTATTGCAATCACAATGATCGCTGTTAGTCCGATAACAAACGGATGGGAACCAAAAATTAGACCGAACCCAATTGCTAACGCTGCGCCGATAACATTTGCTTGAACTTGCTCAATAATAGATAAATAAGAACGGTAAATTGTCGGCTGTATCGCGAATATAGCCGAAATACCGGCAAAGGCCGGAGATGGTAACTGTAGGACAGTTGCTAAAAATAAAGCAAGTGTAATAGCGATCCCTGTTTTTAGGATACGGGCACCTAGTTTCATGTATGTTTAATGACATTCCTTTCTTGAACTTAATCAATATCGTAATATACAGCGATTTAGTGCTATTTACAAGATGCACTTTCCCTTTTTTACATAAATTTAAAACGTTCATCTATTCTGAAAAATGGTAAAAGAAAAGTGAAGACAGGGTACTCATGTACTCTGTCTTTCACGTTTACTTTATGATAGCTTGCTGAACGCAACCTCTACCGCTTTTAAAGTTGCTTCTATATCTTCTTTTGTATGTGCAGTTGTTAAGAACCATGCTTCATATTTCGAAGGTGCAAGGTTAATTCCCTGCTGAAGCATAAGTTTGAAGAACCTGGCAAACATTTCACCATCTGTATTTTCTGCCTGCTCATAATTCGTGACCTTTTCCTCTGTGAAATAAATCGTTAATGCACCTTTTAAACGATTTATTGTTATCGGAATATTATATGTACGAGCATGAGCTAATATACCTTTTTCAAGAATGGCACCTAATTCATCAAGGTTTTCATAAACATTTTCTTGCTTAAGTACTTCTAAACAAGCAATACCAGATAGGATTGATGCTGGGTTACCAGCCATTGTGCCGGCTTGATAGGCTGGCCCTAACGGAGCGACTTGTTCCATGATTTCCTTCTTTCCACCATAAGCGCCGATTGGAAGCCCACCACCGATGATTTTACCTAGAGCGGTTAAGTCAGGATATACACCTAAAAAGTCTTGTGCACCACCATACATAAAACGAAAAGCGGTGATCACTTCATCATATATAACAAGCGCACCTGCGTTGTGAACTAGCTCATTCACTTCTTTTAAGAATCCAGGTTTAGGTTCAACAATTCCGAAGTTCCCTACAATTGGCTCAACTAAAATTGCAGCAACTTGATCTCCCCATTTGTCCAATGCTTCTTTTAAAGGTTCAATTTCATTAAATGGAACTGTAATAACTTCTGAAGCAATACTTTTAGGAACACCTGCAGAGTCAGGAG
Source organism: Metabacillus litoralis (assembly GCF_003667825.1). Taxonomy (NCBI): domain Bacteria; kingdom Bacillati; phylum Bacillota; class Bacilli; order Caryophanales; family Bacillaceae; genus Metabacillus; species Metabacillus litoralis. The sequence goes on from NZ_CP033043.1 coordinate 4,723,988, forward strand.
TTCCTAATGTTGAAGGACCTGAGCCTGCGGCAACAAGTACAAGATCAGAGTGTCCGTGGTAACATCCGGCAAATTTAATAATTTTATCTCGACCAGTATAAGCGCGAGCAACACGAATTGTCGTCATAACAGCCTCAGTGCCTGAGTTTACAAATCGAACTTTATCCATAGCTGGCATAGCTTCTTTAAGCATCTTAGCAAATGTAATCTCATGTGGAGTTGGTGTACCGTATAAGACCCCGTTTTCTGCCGCTTTTGAAATGGCTTTTGTTATATGTGGGTGAGCATGTCCTGTAATAATTGGCCCGTATGCAGCTAAATAATCTATATACTTGTTTCCGTCAACATCCCAAAAGTAGGCTCCGTTTGCTTTTTCCATGACAACTGGAGAGCCGCCACCAACTGCTTTATAAGAACGTGATGGAGAGTTCACTCCGCCAACAATATGTTCAAGTGCTTCTTCATGTAATTCATGTGATTTCGTAAATTCCATTTTATCCTCCTAGTATGTATCAAACTTGGAACATTGTTTATTCTATCATGAAATCTGTCTATATAAAAAACGTCAGATTATAATAGATTCCAATGCATACCATTTGTTGAAATGGTTGTTTTTAGATAGACTAATAAGTTGTGGTCAAATTTGGAGGGGACGAAAATGACAAATATTATTGAGGTAAACCAATTACGTAAAGAATTTAAATCGTACTCCAGCCGTCAAGGCTTAAAGGGTGCGTTTCGTGATTTGTTAAATAGACAATATAAAACCATCCCTGCAGTGAATGATGTGACATTTACTGTTGGTCAGGGTGAGATGGTTGGTTATATCGGTGAAAATGGGGCAGGTAAATCAACATCTATTAAGATGTTAACGGGCATTTTAACGCCAACTTCTGGTCAGGTGCTTGTAAACGGCATGAATCCACATAAAGAACGTGAACAGTTTGTACAGTCGATTGGGGTTGTGTTTGGACAACGATCACAGCTTTGGTGGGATATTGCGGTTCAGGAGTCATTTCGCCTGTTGAAGAAAGTGTACAAAGTATCAGACAAAGATTATAACGAGCATATGGAGCATGTTATCAGTACCTTAGATATAGGGCCATTGCTAGATAAACCTGTACGGAAACTATCACTAGGTCAAAGAATGCGATGTGAATTAGCAGCTGCACTTATTCATAATCCACCACTTTTATTTTTAGATGAACCAACAATCGGTCTAGATGTTCTAGTTAAATTGAAAATCCGTCAATTCTTAAAAGAAATGAATGAAAAATATAAAACAACCATTCTTCTAACTACACATGATTTATCAGACATCGAGGCGTTATGTGAACGTGTCATCATGCTTGATGAAGGTAGTGTCATATATGATGGAGCTTTAGCTAAATTAAGGTCTCACTGGGGAGAAGGAAAACAAATAGAATTCCAGTTTGCAGAAGAAATCGTTCAGGATCAGCTAACCTTTATAACGCAGGACCTTGATGTTCAATGGCAAAAAGGAGATAAACTAAATGTTTGGACAGCACTTGTAAGCGATAAAGAAGCACAAATGTCAGAATTAATTGGTCGAGTTGTTGGTACACATCAGATTAAAGATTTAAGTGTAAATGAAATCTCAACAGAAGAGGTTATTCGAAACATTTATGAAAAGGGAGAGGCTCTTTCAAGCTGAGGTGACATAATGGATAAATATATTGAAATGATCAGAATTCGCTTTTTAATGATGCTTGCTTATCGCACAAATTATTACAGTGGAATTTTAATTTATAGCATTAATATTGGTGCCTACTATTTTTTATGGACAGCGATTTACGGTGGAAAAGAGTCAATTGAGGGTTTATCTGCTATTCAAATGACTACTTATGTCGCGGTTTCTTGGATGGCAAGAGCTTTTTATTTTAATAATATTGACCGTGAGATTGCGCTTGAGATAAAGGAAGGTAAGGTGGCAGTGGAGCTTATTAGGCCGTACAATTATCTTGGCATGAAAACAATGCAGGCATTTGGTGAGGGTGTCTTTCGGTTATTTTTCTTCTCAGTACCAGGAATGGTCATTGTTGCACTTGTTTTCCCGTTGGAGCTTTCATCAAATGGAACAACATGGCTTTTGTTTGCGAGCTCACTAATTTTTAGTTTTATTGTGAATACCCAAATTAACTTAATAACAGGTATGCTAACTTTTTTCCTTTTTAATAATGATGGATTAATGAGAGCGAAGCGGGTTATTATTGATCTGTTTTCGGGACTTTTACTACCTATAAGCTTTTATCCAATGTGGGCTCAGGACATTATGGTGTATTTTCCGTTTCAAGCAATTAGTTATATTCCGAGCATGATCTTTACGGAAGGTATTACAGGAAATGAAGTATGGCAATCGATATTGTTACAAGGATTTTGGGCACTTGTGTTACTTCTTCCAATTCAAATTCTCTGGTTATTAGCAAAAAAACGAATGATCATACAGGGAGGTTGAGGGAATGTTTTACTTTACAATGTTCACACAATATATTGGACAATATATGAAAACAAGGTTGCAATACCGAGCGGACATGGTTGTTGAGCTATTATCTGATATGCTTTTTCAAGTAACAAACTTGGTCTTTATCCTCGTTGTATTTGGTCATACTCAATTTTTAAGTGGATGGACCAGGGATGAAATTATCTTTATATATGGGTTTTTCTTAGTTCCTTTTGCGGTGTTTGGTGCATTTTTTAATATTTGGGACTTTAACGAAAGATATATTGTAAAAGGTGAGATGGATAGAATTTTAACTAGACCAATTCATAGTCTTTTTCAGGTTATTCTTGAGAGAATGGAGCTTGAGTCACTTTTTGGAGCAATCACAGGAATTATTATTATGGGATATGCGTCTGTACAGCTCGGATTAAGCTTTGAGTGGTATGATTTTATCTTGTTTATTCTATTTGTGATTAGTGGTGCACTCGTTTATGCAGGTATTTTTGTTTCATTAGCGAGTATTGGCTTTTGGTCAGATGCACGAACATCTCTTATGCCGATGATGTACAATATCGGGAACTATGGTCGTTACCCTGTTGATATTTATAATGCCGTTATTCGGTTTGTGTTAACGTGGATTTTACCTTTTGCCTTTGTGGGGGTTTATCCTGCAGCCTTTTTCCTTGGAAAAGATGAGTGGTATGTGTATTCATTTCTTACTCCTGTCATGGGGATTGTCTTTTTTTGTCTTTCTGTTTTTCTTTGGAACGCAGGAGTTAAAAGATATAGAGGTGCTGGAAACTAAATATATTAGAAGGGTCAGACATTGTTTGTCTGGCCCTTTTAGTTTTCTCTCATAACGTTCGTGAAGCTTGTATATATTGTACAAAGTGTGTTCTTGAGTAGGGTGGGAGCAATGTGGGACTTATATTTTGTATATGTATTGCTGTTTGTATATTTATGAGCTTTAAAAGTGTTGTTATTATTTGCTTTCAAAGAAATTTCCTCTCTTTTGAAACAATTATTATGATTACATATCTTTATCTTTCTTTACTGATTGGATTTGGCATGATTTATTTGATTTGTATTCAAAGCAATATTCCGGTTCTTCACGAAGCTGGAATGCCAATCTCTGATGGTTACTTTGATAATCTTTTAACCTCTTTGTACTTTAGTGCGGTTACGTTATTTTCCGTTGGTTATGGTGATGTTGTTCCTGTAGGAGTGGGACGTTTTCTAGCTGTCCTAGAGGCGTTAATAGGTTATATCCTTCCAGCTGTTTTTTTAGCTCGTACAGTTATTGGGAACGAAAAATAGTTAATAGTTGTACGAAAGGCTAAAGTTGGTTACGCTTAATGTAACAAACACTTCTTGGAGGGATAAATATGACTATAGAGGTTGGAAACACTGCACCAGATATTGAGTTAGTAGCTGATAACGGAGAAAAGGTTAAGTTATCTGATTATCAAGGTAAGTACGTTGTATTATACTTTTATCCAAAGGACATGACACCAGGTTGTACAACGGAGGCTTGTGATTTTAGAGATCAACATCAAAGCTTTTCAGATTTGAATGCTGTCATCTTGGGAGTAAGTCCAGATCCACAGGAAAGACATCTAAAGTTTAAAGAAAAACATGATCTTCCTTTTCAACTATTAGTAGACGATGAAAATAAACTAGCTGAAGCTTTTGGAGTTTGGAAGCTAAAGAAGAACTTTGGCAAAGAATATATGGGAATTGAACGCTCCACTTTTATTATAGATCCTGAAGGGAAAATCATAAAAGAATGGAGAAAAGTTAAAGTGAAGGATCATGTTCAAGAAGCCTTGAATTACATACAGGAAGTTAAAGCTTAAGATTGGTAAACATGGATATCGATCAGAGCTGAAAATACATAACGAAAATTTAAAGTAGAAGGTGTCCATATGAGAGATGAAAGAATAACAAACCTGGCTTCTGTGCTCCTGAATCACTCGGTAAAAGTGAAGAAAGGTGAAAAGGTATTAATACGTGGTCATCTAAACACAAAGCCTTTAATAACAGAGTTAATTGATCAAGCGTATTCATTAGGAGCATACCCTTATGTTGATCTTTTTGATGATGAAATTTCATTACATTTAGCTAAAAATTATCAAAGAGAGCAATTAGAAACGCAAGCTAGCTGGCAAATGCAAGTTTACAAAGATGTTGATGCAGTCATTATTATTATTGGCGAGGAAAATGATGCTGAAATGGCTGATATTCCAATGGAAAAACACCGGTTACGCGGTGAAATCATGAAGCCAGTATCAGAATTCTATGTGAATAACCGTAAATGGGTTCTATTAAACTACCCTACTAAAGGGTTGGCGCAAAAGGCGGGAATGAGTACAAGAGCGTTTGAGGACTACTTATTTGAGGTTTGTACAGTAGACTATGAGAAAATGGCAAGTGCCGTTGCACCGTTGAAGAAGTTAATGGAAAAAACTGACCGTGTACGCCTAACGGGTCCTGGAACTGATTTAAGCTTCTCCATTAAAGGAATTCCGGTTGTACCTTGTACAGGTGAAGCGAATGTTCCAGATGGAGAGATCTTCACAGCTCCAATTAGGGACTCAGTAAATGGAACAATCTCCTTTAATACACCATGTCCATATCATGGTACAACGTTCCGAGATGTGAAGCTGACCTTTGAAAATGGAAAAATCATTGAAGCTGTTGCAGATCAAACAGAAAAGCTTAATGAAATATTAGATACAGACGAAGGGTCAAGATATATAGGAGAATTTGCAATTGGATTTCATCCTATTATTGAGGAGCCGATGGGAGATATTTTATTTGATGAGAAGATATGTGGAAGCCTGCATTTTACACCGGGTGAAGCATATGAAGAAGCGGATAATGGAAATAAATCAGCCATTCATTGGGATATGGTCTTAATACAAAGACCTGAATACGGTGGAGGAGAGATTTATTTTGACGATGTGTTAATCCGTAAAGATGGACAATTTGTGTTACCTGAACTCGAGGGATTGAACCAGGAGAATCTTAAGTGAAAAGTATGAGCCTATTTTTAAAAGGTAAGGCAAACGTCCAGCCAAAATAGGAATTAGAGCGTAATGTATTAGGGAAGGCATTACCTCCTCAAATGTTAGCGCCGGATTGAAGTGCGGACCCGTGTTCCGCACTCTTTTTATGTTATTAGGAAACACGAACCATAACAGTTTTAATACATAAAGGGGGATTTCAGTGTGCAAATACTATCAACTGTGAAATTACCAGATCATTTAAAAGACGAACTTTCTCAGAGCTTTCCGGATATCACGTTTCATCATGATAAAAAGATAGATGAAGCAAAGGGTCTTATACCAGAAGCTGAAGTGATCTTAACCTATGGAGAGGATTTGACTGAGGAGCATATTAAAGCTGCTGATAATCTTAAATGGATTATGGTTGCTTCCGCTGGGATTGACCGACTTCCGTTCGCTATTCTTGAGGAGCGAAATATTACTGTAACAAACTCTAAAGGGGTACATGCTATACCGATGGCCGAATATTGTATATCCATGATGCTACAGGTTTCAAGGCAAGCTGAGGTGTTAATTGAAAATCAAAAGCAACATAACTGGAATAGACGAGTTAGGATGGAAGAGCTATACGGAAAAACTGTTTTAATTATAGGTACCGGTGCAATTGGGACTCAAACGGCTAAACTATGTGAAGCGTTCGGAATGAAAGTTATAGGCGTCAACAGTGATGGAAGAAAAGTAGAGCATTTTGACAGTGCTTATAGTATGGATGAAATTTCAATTCCTCTAGCAGAAGCAGATTTTGTGATTTCTGTTCTTCCGAGCACTGTGAAAACAAAGGGGCTTTTAAATAAAGACTTTTTCTATAAGATGAAGCAAGATTCTGTTTTTATTAATATTGGAAGAGGAGATGTAGTTGTTGAGAATGACCTCATTCCATTACTTAACGAAAATAGAATTAAACATGCGGTGCTAGATGTATTTGAAAAAGAACCTTTAGCTGAGGACCACCCATTTTGGGAGATGGGAAATGTTACGGTTACGCCTCATCTCTCAGGGATTACAAAGAATTATCTGCCTAGAGTAATGGTGATCTTTCATAGAAACCTTCAGTACTATTGTCATCATCAATTAACAAGCATGGAAAATATCATAGCATTAGAGAAAAGATATTAGGACAAAGAGAATGAATGAAAGCTGTTGGTAAATAATACTCTTATATAAAGAAAGTTTGACAAAAGAGATTCTCACAATGTACACTAATTATAAAGATTATAAAGTAAGAATGTTTTTAGAAGTGAGGTGCATGGCGAATGTCTGAACATCAATTAAAAGATGCGTTGGATGCCTTAAAACAAACAGGAGTACGTATTACACCTCAACGTCATGCTATACTTGAATTCTTAGTCGATTCCATGACACACCCTACAGCCGATGATATATATAAAGCGTTAGAAGGAAAATTCCCTAATATGAGTGTTGCCACAGTTTATAACAACTTAAGGGTATTTCGTGAAGTTGGACTTGTAAAGGAATTAACGTATGGCGATGCATCAAGTCGTTTTGATTTTGTAACGTCAGACCACTATCACGTTATTTGTGAGAAATGTGGAAAGATTGTTGATTTCTCTTACCCAGGACTTGATGAAGTTGAGGCGTTAGCTGCACATGTAACGGGATTTAATGTAAGTCACCATCGAATGGAGATTTACGGTGTGTGCAGTAGTTGTGAAAAGAAAGAAACACATTAAACAAGCTGGTCTTTTGGACAGCTTGTTTTTTTGTTGTAACAGTCAGTCGTATTGGAGAAATGGGCTTTGCTTACGTTCGCGCGATATGAAATAACCCTATTAAAGGAAAGGGGGCCACATTTGTATTGTATTTAAGTAAAAAGGGATGAAAAGCATACGCAAACAAGGAATGTGAATGTTTTTGTATAGATAGGTGAATGAAATCATACGTAAAATACAGAAAAAGGGGAAAATGATAAAAAAGTGGTAGGAATGCGATAATTATCCATTTGCGTATTGTTTTGAAGTAAAAAGGGGTAAAAAGCATACGCAAAAGATGAATGTGAATGCTTTTATATAGGATAGGTGGTATGAAACCATACGCATAATACAAAAAAAGGGAAAAATGATATTAAAAGTGATCAAAAATGCAAGAATTATCCATTTGTGTATTGTTTAAAAGTGAAAAGGGGTAAAAAGCATACGCAAAAAAGGAATGTGCATGCTTTTACATAGATAAGCAGAATGAAATCATACGCATATTTTTTGAAGAGGAAACTCTTTATATAAATAAAAATGACCATCAATGCAGTGTGTGCAATTTGATGGTCATTTCTTGTCTTTTAATTCATTAATATTTAAGCCGTTCTTCTTTATTTGTTTAAACTCTTTTTATTATAGCTTTCATCAAACTCTTTTCCTTCAAGATCCTTGTCCAATGTTAAAGGTTCCTTACAATACATACACATGTCTACCCGACCAAGTATCTTTGTCGGTTTCCCACATGATGGACATGTGACCTGTACGGCTTTTGTCGAGAGCATACCGATCCAGAAGTAAACAACGGTGCTTGCAATAATCGAAAGCATTCCTAACATCATAAAGATCGTCATAACCCACATGTTTGTTCGGAAAAATACCCCAAAATACATAATAATAAACCCTATAAATATTAAGCTTAAAGCAAAGGTTCTTATTTTATTTATTTTACTAGTATATTTACGAGCCATTTTGACCTCCTAGAATAGATAAATTTTTAAGTTCGTTTGCAAATGTCACCTTTAAAGTGAAAGATATAAGTAACAAGCCTCTTTTGGTCATAAGATACTTGCGCTTTTTTAAATATAGCACAGGTTATATAATAGATAAATTGTTTACTAAATTTACATAAAAACTTGTTTTTTTAAAGTGACTCTGAAAGTAAAGGGTTTTGACAATGAGATGTAGAAACATTTAGTAAAGCCCATATAAGGGAGGAAGATTGATGGAAAATATTCTCCGTCCTATTTATCAAGAACGAGCAAGTCATACCAATACTTTAGCCATTATCATGATTGAAAAGCGGAATCAAACCTCCCCTTTAACTGATAATTTAGATGTAGCTCTCCTGGTTATCGTAAATGAAGCTGAACAGGCTTTATTTGTTAAACATTATGAATATGAAGAAAAAAAAGCATCTTTAACGGTGATGACGAAAGATGACCTGAACGAGTCCATCCTGTTAGGTACAAATAGAAGGATTGTAGATTGGATCCTGAACGGAAAAATTCTTTTTGATCGTAATGAATACATAATAGAACTAATAGACCGACTAAAAACATTTCCTTTTAGTGAAAGGAAAATGAAAATCGGTATTGAATTTGCTAAGTTGGTTCGAAGATATCTGGAGGGTAAGGAGTTCTTCGAATCAATGCAACTGTTAGATACTTATAATCATGTTGTTCACGCGTTACATCATCTAGCAAGACTTGAAGTGATTGATAGGGGATACTATCCTGAGGTAACGGTATGGAACCAGGTAAAACAAATAGAACCGCAAATTTATAAATTGTATAAGGAATTAGTGGAAAGTGAAGAATCACTAGAGAAAAGATTAGAATTACTATTCTTAGCAAGTGATTTCCTGATTCATTCTAAGATAGAAATTGGTGCAGCACATATTTTAACTGTTATGTCTGAAAAAGATTCATGGTACTTCGATGAGCTATATCAACATCCAGAATTGAAGTATTACTCTGTAGACTTAAGTGTTCTTTTAGAATTTTTGGTTGAGAAGCAATACATATCTATAGAAAGAAAACAAACAAAAGGTAAGGGGATTTATCATCGTATATATTTTCTTGAGAAAAAATATTGACTTTAATTTTTATAGGTGATATATTATTAAACGTCGCTGTTACTTAAGTGTTAGCAGCGTCCTTATTTTCTTCTTAACGGTAAAAAAACTTTTTCTAAAAAAGAGTTGACGGTCCGGTTTGAAGATGTTATATTAATAAAGTCGCTTCTGAGAGAACGACATGAAATGATCTTTGAAAACTAAACAAAACCAAGCGTGCCAACGTTAATTTCGATTAACAAAAACAACGTACTATATAGTACAAACTTTTATGAGCTATATCAACTCTTTATTGGAGAGTTTGATCCTGGCTCAGGACGAACGCTGGCGGCGTGCCTAATACATGCAAGTCGAGCGAACCAATGGGAGCTTGCTCCCTGAGGTTAGCGGCGGACGGGTGAGTAACACGTGGGTAACCTGCCTGTAAGATTGGGATAACTCCGGGAAACCGGAGCTAATACCGGATAACATTTTGAACCGCATGGTTCAAAGTTGAAAGACGGCTTCGGCTGTCACTTACAGATGGACCCGCGGCGCATTAGCTAGTTGGTGAGGTAACGGCTCACCAAGGCGACGATGCGTAGCCGACCTGAGAGGGTGATCGGCCACACTGGGACTGAGACACGGCCCAGACTCCTACGGGAGGCAGCAGTAGGGAATCTTCCGCAATGGACGAAAGTCTGACGGAGCAACGCCGCGTGAACGATGAAGGCCTTCGGGTCGTAAAGTTCTGTTGTTAGGGAAGAACAAGTACCAGAGTAACTGCTGGTACCTTGACGGTACCTAACCAGAAAGCCACGGCTAACTACGTGCCAGCAGCCGCGGTAATACGTAGGTGGCAAGCGTTGTCCGGAATTATTGGGCGTAAAGCGCGCGCAGGCGGTTTCTTAAGTCTGATGTGAAAGCCCACGGCTCAACCGTGGAGGGTCATTGGAAACTGGGAAACTTGAGTGCAGAAGAGGAGAGTGGAATTCCACGTGTAGCGGTGAAATGCGTAGAGATGTGGAGGAACACCAGTGGCGAAGGCGACTCTCTGGTCTGTAACTGACGCTGAGGCGCGAAAGCGTGGGGAGCGAACAGGATTAGATACCCTGGTAGTCCACGCCGTAAACGATGAGTGCTAAGTGTTAGAGGGTTTCCGCCCTTTAGTGCTGCAGCAAACGCATTAAGCACTCCGCCTGGGGAGTACGGTCGCAAGACTGAAACTCAAAGGAATTGACGGGGGCCCGCACAAGCGGTGGAGCATGTGGTTTAATTCGAAGCAACGCGAAGAACCTTACCAGGTCTTGACATCCTTCGCTACTTCTAGAGATAGAAGGTTCCCCTTCGGGGGACGAAGTGACAGGTGGTGCATGGTTGTCGTCAGCTCGTGTCGTGAGATGTTGGGTTAAGTCCCGCAACGAGCGCAACCCTTGATCTTAGTTGCCAGCATTCAGTTGGGCACTCTAAGGTGACTGCCGGTGACAAACCGGAGGAAGGTGGGGATGACGTCAAATCATCATGCCCCTTATGACCTGGGCTACACACGTGCTACAATGGATGGTACAAAGGGCTGCAAGACCGCGAGGTCAAGCCAATCCCATAAAACCATTCTCAGTTCGGATTGCAGGCTGCAACTCGCCTGCATGAAGCCGGAATCGCTAGTAATCGCGGATCAGCATGCCGCGGTGAATACGTTCCCGGGCCTTGTACACACCGCCCGTCACACCACGAGAGTTTGTAACACCCGAAGTCGGTGGGGTAACCGTAAGGAGCCAGCCGCCTAAGGTGGGACAGATGATTGGGGTGAAGTCGTAACAAGGTAGCCGTATCGGAAGGTGCGGCTGGATCACCTCCTTTCTAAGGAAAATGAGGCACGCTTGGTATTTTGTTTAGTTTTGAGAGTTCATTATGATCTTTCTATATAAGTAAGACTCAATACATAGGAGTCTAAATGCAGAGTGCATTTGAACATCCTGTGTTTTATGTTCCTTGAAAACTAGATAACGAAAACAATTCAAGTAATTCACTGAGTTTAAACGCTTAGTTTAGTGATTCTCTTAATAATTGATTTAAACGACATCTTCGATGTCAAAGGTTAAGTTGTTAAGGGCGCACGGTGGATGCCTTGGCACTAGGAGCCGATGAAGGACGGTACTAACACCGATATGCTTCGGGGAGCTGTAAGTAAGCTTTGATCCGGAGATTTCCGAATGGGGAAACCCACTGCTCGTAATGGAGTAGTATCTTCACCTGAATTCATAGGGTGATGATGGCAGACCCGGGGAACTGAAACATCTAAGTACCCGGAGGAAGAGAAAGCAAACGCGATTTCCTGAGTAGCGGCGAGCGAAACGGAAGAAGCCCAAACCAAGAGGCTTGCCTCTTGGGGTTGTAGGACACTCTATACGGAGTTACAAAGGAACGGAGTAAATGAAGAGGTCTGGAAAGGCCCGTCAAAGAAGGTAACAACCCTGTAGTTGAAACTTCGTTCCCTCCAGAGTGGATCCTGAGTACGGCGGGACACGTGAAATCCCGTCGGAAGCAGGGAGGACCATCTCCCAAGGCTAAATACTCCCTAGTGACCGATAGTGAACCAGTACCGTGAGGGAAAGGTGAAAAGCACCCCGGAAGGGGAGTGAAAGAGATCCTGAAACCGTGTGCCTACAAGTAGTCAAAGCCCGTTAATGGGTAATGGCGTGCCTTTTGTAGAATGAACCGGCGAGTTACGATCCCGTGCAAGGTTAAGTTGATAAGACGGAGCCGCAGCGAAAGCGAGTCTGAATAGGGCGAAAAAGTACGTGGTCGTAGACCCGAAACCAGGTGATCTACCCATGTCCAGGGTGAAGTTCAGGTAACACTGAATGGAGGCCCGAACCCACGCACGTTGAAAAGTGCGGGGATGAGGTGTGGGTAGCGGAGAAATTCCAATCGAACTTGGAGATAGCTGGTTCTCTCCGAAATAGCTTTAGGGCTAGCCTTGAAATGAGAGTCTTGGAGGTAGAGCACTGATTGGACTAGGGGCCCCCATCGGGTTACCGAATTCAGTCAAACTCCGAATGCCAAAGACTTATGTTCAGGAGTCAGACTGCGAGTGATAAGATCCGTAGTCAAGAGGGAAACAGCCCAGACCACCAGCTAAGGTCCCAAAGTATACGTTAAGTGGAAAAGGATGTGGAGTTGCTTAGACAACCAGGATGTTGGCTTAGAAGCAGCCACCATTTAAAGAGTGCGTAATAGCTCACTGGTCGAGTGACTCTGCGCCGAAAATGTACCGGGGCTAAACGTATCACCGAAGCTGTGGACTGTTCTTACGAACAGTGGTAGGAGAGCGTTCTAAGGGCTGTGAAGCCAGACCGTAAGGACTGGTGGAGCGCTTAGAAGTGAGAATGCCGGTATGAGTAGCGAAAGAGGGGTGAGAATCCCCTCCACCGAATGCCTAAGGTTTCCTGAGGAAGGCTCGTCCGCTCAGGGTAAGTCGGGACCTAAGCCGAGGCCGAAAGGCGTAGGCGATGGACAACAGGTTGAAATTCCTGTACCACCTCCTCACCGTTTGAGCAATGGGGGGACGCAGAAGGATAGGGTAAGCGCGCTGTTGGATATGCGCGTCCAAGCAGTTAGGCTGACAACGAGGCAAATCCCGTTGTCGTGAAGGCTGAGCTGTGATGGCGAGGGAATTATAGTACCGAAGTTCCTGATTCCACACTGCCAAGAAAAGCCTCTAGCGAGGTGAGAGGTGCCCGTACCGCAAACCGACACAGGTAGGCGAGGAGAGAATCCTAAGGTGAGCGAGAGAACTCTCGTTAAGGAACTCGGCAAAATGACCCCGTAACTTCGGGAGAAGGGGTGCTTTTTAGGGTGAATAGCCCGGAAAAGCCGCAGTGAATAGGCCCAGGCGACTGTTTAGCAAAAACACAGGTCTCTGCGAAGCCGCAAGGCGAAGTATAGGGGCTGACGCCTGCCCGGTGCTGGAAGGTTAAGGGGAGAGGTTAGCGCAAGCGAAGCTTTGAACCGAAGCCCCAGTAAACGGCGGCCGTAACTATAACGGTCCTAAGGTAGCGAAATTCCTTGTCGGGTAAGTTCCGACCCGCACGAAAGGCGTAACGATCTGGGCACTGTCTCAACGAGAGACTCGGTGAAATTATAGTACCTGTGAAGATGCAGGTTACCCGCGACAGGACGGAAAGACCCCGTGGAGCTTTACTGTAGCCTGATATTGAATTTTGGTACAGCTTGTACAGGATAGGTAGGAGCCTGAGAAGCCGGAGCGCTAGCTTCGGTGGAGGCGTCGGTGGGATACTACCCTGGCTGTATTGAAATTCTAACCCACAGCCCTGATCGGGCTGGGAGACAGTGTCAGGTGGGCAGTTTGACTGGGGCGGTCGCCTCCTAAAATGTAACGGAGGCGCCCAAAGGTTCCCTCAGAATGGTTGGAAATCATTCGTAGAGTGTAAAGGCACAAGGGAGCTTGACTGCGAGACCTACAAGTCGAGCAGGGACGAAAGTCGGGCTTAGTGATCCGGTGGTTCCGCATGGAAGGGCCATCGCTCAACGGATAAAAGCTACCCCGGGGATAACAGGCTTATCTCCCCCAAGAGTCCACATCGACGGGGAGGTTTGGCACCTCGATGTCGGCTCATCGCATCCTGGGGCTGTAGTCGGTCCCAAGGGTTGGGCTGTTCGCCCATTAAAGCGGTACGCGAGCTGGGTTCAGAACGTCGTGAGACAGTTCGGTCCCTATCCGTCGTGGGCGTAGGAAATTTGAGAGGAGCTGTCCTTAGTACGAGAGGACCGGGATGGACGCACCGCTGGTGTACCAGTTGTCTTGCCAAAGGCATAGCTGGGTAGCTATGTGCGGAAGGGATAAGTGCTGAAAGCATCTAAGCATGAAGCCCCCCTCAAGATGAGATTTCCCATAGCATTAGCTAGTAAGATCCCTGAAAGATGATCAGGTTGATAGGTCAGAGGTGGAAGCGCGGTGACGTGTGGAGCTGACTGATACTAATCGATCGAGGACTTAACCTAATAAAAGCGTAAGCTTAGTGAATTGAATTGTGAATCGTTATCTAGTTTTGAAGGAATATGAAAGTAAAAAAACACTTGAAATCTTCTTCTAATTTAGTATAATAGGTTTTGTCACATTGTCTGGTAATGATGGCGAAGAGGTCACACCCGTTCCCATGCCGAACACGGAAGTTAAGCTCTTCAGCGCCGATGGTAGTTGGGGGGTTCCCCCTGTGAGAGTAGGACGTTGCCAGGCTTTGTATTATTCCGCAGTAGCTCAGTGGTAGAGCTATCGGCTGTTAACCGATCGGTCGTAGGTTCGAGTCCTACCTGCGGAGCCATTTTGGAGAGCTGTCCGAGTGGCCGAAGGAGCACGATTGGAAATCGTGTAGGCGGTGTAAGCTGTCTCAAGGGTTCAAATCCCTTGCTCTCCGCCACTATTTAAAATATAATATGGCCCATTGGTCAAGCGGTTAAGACACCGCCCTTTCACGGCGGTAACACGGGTTCGAATCCCGTATGGGTCACCATAGTTTTTTCGCGCCAGCGAAAATAACTTACCTTAATGAAAGTCAAAAATTTCGTGTTATTATGGAGGATTAGCTCAGCTGGGAGAGCACCTGCCTTACAAGCAGGGGGTCGGCGGTTCGATCCCGTCATCCTCCACCATATTTATTATCGCGGGGTGGAGCAGTCTGGTAGCTCGTCGGGCTCATAACCCGAAGGTCGCAGGTTCAAATCCTGTCCCCGCAACCAAAATGGTCCGGTAGTTCAGTTGGTTAGAATGCCTGCCTGTCACGCAGGAGGTCGCGGGTTCGAGTCCCGTCCGGACCGCCATATTATTCATTCTTATTCTACCCTAATTATAGAGTAAGAGGGTTTCAATAAGCGAAAAGATCAAGGTAGCGAGTGAATGAACACCGGAGCGTATAACCATACGTGAGGATGTGAATGAACGAGCTGACGCAGAGATTTGAAGCTTAGTGGAAGCAGTAAACTAATTAATTTGGCTCGGTAGCTCAGTTGGTAGAGCAATGGACTGAAAATCCATGTGTCGGCGGTTCGATTCCGTCCCGAGCCACCTTTTATTTATTTTAAATTAAATTTAACGCCGGTGTAGCTCAATTGGTAGAGCACGATCGAATATGCTTCGAAGCTTTTGCTTCAGCACACAAATCGAGCTGCTACTTGAATAATCTCTCTGAGATTTGGGTGACTGGTAAGTAAGATAGAACTTAATATACATCTATAATGACGCCGGTGTAGCTCAATTGGTAGAGCAACTGACTTGTAATCAGTAGGTTGGGGGTTCAAGTCCTCTCGCCGGCACTCTCATATATGGAGGGGTAGCGAAGTGGCTAAACGCGGCGGACTGTAAATCCGCTCCTTAGGGTTCGGCAGTTCGAATCTGCCCCCCTCCACCATTTATAGGGGCATAGTTTAACGGTAGAATAGAGGTCTCCAAAACCTTTGGTGTGGGTTCGATTCCTACTGCCCCTGCCAATTATAAAAACTTGATGGCGATTGTGGCGAAGTGGTTAACGCATCGGATTGTGGTTCCGACATTCGTGGGTTCGATTCCCATCAGTCGCCCCATTTATATATATATCAGACATGATTGCTTAGTAATTATAAATGCAGAAAAGCACTTGGATGTCGACGATATTTCGCGATTAGGATTTATGTAGCATATTCAAGGAAGCCTATTCTTGAAGCTAATTCAATGGGCTATAGCCAAGCGGTAAGGCATCGCACTTTGACTGCGACATGCGTTGGTTCGAATCCAGCTAGCCCAGCCATTTTTATTAACACTTTTTAGTTCTATTGCATAGGCTAAACCATATAGATAAAGTAAGATGCGGAAGTAGTTCAGTGGTAGAACACCACCTTGCCAAGGTGGGGGTCGCGGGTTCGAATCCCGTCTTCCGCTTTTAGTTTTAGTGATGGCGGCATAGCCAAGTGGTAAGGCAGAGGTCTGCAAAACCTTTATCACCGGTTCAAATCCGGTTGCCGCCTCCATTCATTTAACACCCTTGCCGGGGTGGCGGAACTGGCAGACGCACAGGACTTAAAATCCTGCGGTAGGTGACTACCGTACCGGTTCGATTCCGGTCCTCGGCACCATTTATTGTGTACTTAATCCTTTGCCAGTGTGGCGGAATTGGCAGACGCGCACGACTCAAAATCGTGTTCCTTCGGGAGTGTCGGTTCGACCCCGACCACTGGTATCTAATTTCTTTAAAAAGCCTTATAAACCAATGCTTTGAGCAATTCAGAGCATTGGTTTTTTTGTGCTTTACTTTGGTAAAGCAATCTGCTAATCGTGTGGACAACAATTTACGGTTATTAAGTACCTTTGAGACAAAAAACCTTAAAGGGAGATGCTTAAAATGGTAAGAAAAAAATTAATACAAAAAAATGTATTGGAAAAATCAGTACACGAATCATACGAAGACTTTCAATTAGAAAATAAGGTGAAAAATTTATCTGAAATGACTATCCGCTTTTATGGACAAAATTTAGTACACTTTATCAGTTTTTCAGAAGAAATAGGAATAGAACAAATCAGTGAGATAGAAAAGAAAACAATTGATAAGTTTATCATGCAGTTAAAAGAACGAAATTTAGCCGATACAACTATTAACACATATATGAGAGCAACAAGAGCTTTTCTTTATTTCGCGATGCGAGAAGGCTATTTAAACAAATTTGACATTAACCTTATTAAAGCCGACAAAAAACAAAAAGAACCATATACAGAAGAGGAAGTAAAAAAATTAATCAAGAAACCTAATATAAGAGAATGTGGCTTCGTGGAACATAGAAATTGGGTTATGGTCAATTATTTATTAGAAACTGGTAATAGGCTAAACACAATTCTCCATTTAAAAGTAAAAGATATTGATTTAGAAAACGGAATGGTTGTATTATCAACAACAAAAAATAGAAAGGCTCAATTTAATCCTATAAGTGAGCATCTTGTTAAAATCTTGAATGAATATATTAAAATTTACGACTTTGAGGAATTAGATTATTTATTTATCAATGAGTTGGGAGAGCAAATGACTAGAAATTCAATGCAACATGCAATAGCAAGATATAATAAGAAAAGAGGGGTAGCTAGAACATCTATCCATGCTTTTAGACATACTTTTGCAAAACACTATATAACAAGTGGCGGTGATTCCTTTAAGCTACAACGCTTACTAGGTCACTCTACGTTAGACGTAACATTGAACTATGTTAACTTGTATTCAAAAGATTTAAAGGATGGATTTGATAAGCACAGTATATTAGCAAATTATAACGAAAGTCCAAGAATGAAGAGAGGGAAAAGAGGATAGTACCTGAATGTTTCAAGAAAAACATAGGAAAAAGCACTGGCTCAATTAACCAGTGCTTTTCTTAATTTATAATAAATCAGCTACGACACTCCATCTTTCATAAAACTTATTTACATCTTTCTCGCCATCCCGAACCTCAGTGGTTTGGTCACCGTGTTTGTGAAAATAAAAATGGTATAGCTCTGCACTCCCACTTTCCTTATTCTTTACGAAATTTTGTAACTCCTGGGCAGTAAACAAAAAGGTATGAAACTCACCTTCATAAGAAACAGAAAAAATGTGTATGTCTATATCATCATTAAAAATGTCTTCTTCTTTCACAGTATGCCATGATGAAACATGTTCTTTAATATGGCTTTTACTGTAGTAAAATTTAGCATCTAAAGTAATTTTATTTTTTTGGATAATTAAGTCTCCCGAATCACTTCTCTTGGCGATTTTGACATTAATAGACGGATTCAAGTTCTCAATCTTATCAATAGCTTGTTTACGTGCTACAGAACGAGTAATCCTTTTTGGTTGTTCCTCATTATTAATTTCATTTACTTCCTCGTTTTCAAAACTTCTTTGATTGTCAGAAAGTCTCACTTCTAACATTTCAACTTTATTTTCGAGATTTTTTATACGAGAGTACAATTCTAAAACTAAAGAATCTAAATTATCCAACTTAAAACACCATCCTTTTGTTTTAATCTATATTAATCATACAATAATATTTAATTGTCGTCAATGATAATTTAGATTTTTTAATGATAATTTAGATTTTTTTAGAAAGAACCGAGTAAGTAGAAATTATTACCAAATTCTATTTTGGAACGGACAATGTTCGAGTATTAGATATTCATTTATATGTGGCTAATTATCTTTTGAAAAATATTGAACTGAGCAATATTTAGTTATTTGATAACTTTTTAATTTGTTCAAAGTACACGCTAACTATTCATCTTTTTGAATAATTTTGTTAGGGAAATACAAATCATATTATTGCTGTTGTCGACTCAGTACAAATTTTACAGTTGAGAAGGTGATTTCAAATTGAAGGTATGTATTCGATGCAAAATTAAGAAATCGAATAGAGAATTTCATAAAGATAAGAAATCTAAAGATAAATTACAGCAATACTGCAAGAGCTGTAAAAGTTTGTACCAAAAAGAGTTAATAAAGAAGAAAAAAGATAGCGATTATGCGCTATATCTACTAGAAAGGTCTGTCGATAAAGCGTTTGAAAGAGGACAACCACACTATAAGAAAAAACCATATGAAAATGTGGACTGTGGTTGGTCAACTCGTAAAAGAATGTTTGAAGATTTAAAGAATGACAACAACTTTATTAAGAAATGGCGGGAACAAACCTCCATCTATGAAAGAACAAAGAACGATTACGATAGACCAAGTATCGGTCGAATTGACCATTCTAAGGGGTACTATCATAACAATATTGAATGTCAGCCTATGTTTATTAATAAAAACTCGAATCCTGGTGTGGTTGTACTAACCCAAAATAACATACTCGTCTATCATGATGATTTTAGAAGTATTAGTCAACTAGGCAGAAAGCTATCAGAGTCCAACATTCCAATCAATACGCTAAATATTAAAGCAGAACAATTTAATATCATAGGTAATGGTTTACAAATTTACGTACGACTACGAAAAAAAACAAAACAATTTCAGCTATCTGATAATCCATTTTTAAAATGTGTATTGGAATTTAAAACCCAAAAATATGACCTATGTACAGGAATAATAGTACGAGAAAAAGTGCATGGTCAGGTTATTATTCCAAATGCAAAAATTGGTTTTATTAACAATTCTCGTTATTAAGAATGAGAAAAGACTAAAAAACACTCATTTAAAATAATCTGTTTTATTTCTACGAAACGATTGCATTTAATCATGTTATTAAGGGTGTTGCATTATGGATAGATTTGAAATTTTAAAGGAGTTAGAACCAGCTAAAAAGAGTAAATATCTAATATTTATTCCAAATGAAATTTTTGATGATTTATTAAATGTTAATGAAATAAGAAATGGTATGCACATTGCCCTTGCTTATTGTTATTACTGTTTAATCTCTTATTTATATCGGTATTGCATATACGGCAATATACTGGCTGATTACTTAAACCAGCCTAATTTAAAAAAGATATTAGGCTATTCAGTTATAAACAAGGAGATTGATTATATTATGAAACGAAATGGTGTGTTGGATGCGATTGGCTACACTCGTACAGTGACTGAAATTCCAATTAGTGTAATTTATATTGATGCTTTTGGAAATGCACTTAATTTTGGCATTGATAGTCGACCGTTCGATTTTGAAGAGGTATTTGAAATGGAATTTAGATTTTTAAATGAATTTGAGAAACCTAAATTTAAAATAAAATATCCAGTTAAAGCATTTGAGCGAGTAATAATAATGGATTGTGAAGAGGTAGACTCTGATGGTACATTTTTTGATATTTTTTATACTCATCCATTTGATATGAGAGTGTTTCTTCATGCTATGAGGCATGATGATATAGGAACTGTAGGCTTTTATTTATATCAATTCATTAATCGTCATGAAAACCACTCTATACAGATTACCTTAGAAAATTTAGAGAAAAGAACGGGAATAATAGGGAGAACATTAGATAGATATTTAAAAAAGTTAGAAGCTTACAATTACATTGAGGTTATCCACCAAGATTTTATAGTAAATGCACCAGTGGGAGAGCGGAATCCACCGAATACCTATACAGCAAATAGTTATAAAGATATTTATAATGAACCTTATAATGAGGTTAGGATAAGAAATGTAACATTCTATCCAGACGGTGATATTTCAAGCATTGAACATGGCAGCCAAGAATAGGAATATGTAATCAATACTTTTTTTACGATGGTTAAGAAATGACGGTAATTAAAATAAGAAAAATAAAGCGGGTTTTATAAAAAAATACCTAGTTTGCTAGTATTATAATTACCGTCAAAACTTAACTATGAAGAAAATCATAATTTTATTTTAATTACCGTCAAAAAGTAACTATGAAGAAAACAACATTAAATAATTTTATTTACCGTTAAAAGTTAACATTTCTTCATATTTTTTAATGATTTTATAAAATGTGTTCTTTTTCAGTTCCAACATATCCATAAACGCTACCGCTGTAATTTCTTTTTGTTTCCAATTATCATAATTCGCTTTTAACGTGTCTACTTGCTGGTCACTGAGTGTTTCTAGTGACATGGTAGGTCTACCTAATTGTTTACCTTTCGCTCTTGCTACCGCTATTCCTTCGGCTTGTCGCTTACGAATATTTTCACGCTCTGTTTCTGCCATAAATGATAATACTTGCAACACTAAATCACTTACAAACGTTCCCAAAGTGTCTTTATGTTGTGTTGTATCTAATAAAGGCATATCAATTACTTTTATATCCGCTTTTATTTCATGAGTGATGTATTCCCACTCTTTTTTTATTTCTTTTGAATTTCTACCAAAACGGTCTATTGATTTGATATAAAGAAGGTCACCTTCACGTAATTGTATTTTTAATGCTTGATATTGTGGTCTATCAAAGTTCTTACGGCTCTGTTTATCAATAAATATATCACGCTCATTAACACCTAATTCAATCAGTTCTGTTAGCTGACGGTCTATGTTTTGGTCTTTACTTGATACACGAATGTAGCCAAATGTTTTTTTACTCATGATGTTAGTATCTCCTTCGTTAGTTGATACTTAAATTATAGCATCAACGTTTGTAAAGGTGTATTATATTTAATAAACGTTTATATAGTAATTTTATACGTTTGCAAACGTAATTTAGGGTAGTTTTAAAAGAATTTTACATGTTTATAAAGGTGTACATTTACAACCATAGAAAATTAAGAATTTAATTTAATAGAATATTGTGTTATAAGAATAAGAAATGGAAAATAAACGGGGGATAATATACAGGTTTAAAAATATTACCTACCTTTATTATAGTAGGTAGTACATCTATACATAAATTCTATTCAAAAATTCTACGAACCTATATTACTAATCTAATTAAGAATAAGGGAACCAATGTTGTTATTCTTGGAATTATTGAAATTTTTGTAGAATTTAGATGGATTATGGTATAATTTTACTGTTTGCTAATTTTAAAAATTAAGTGTATAGTGCTTGCTGTTTGTATTATGCTCCTACAATATTCTTATACAAATCTAAAAGGGGATAAGTAAATGACAAAGGTTAAGTCACATCAAGATATTACAGCAGCGGAAGATAAGTCTATTGGATTTGAATATCAATATTACTATTTTCTTTATTTGATTCTGGGCTTAGAATCAGGCGAGTCAATTGGATTGGAAATTAAGGATGACATTCATATAGACTACCAAGATGGAACCCAGACCTTAATGCAATTAAAACATTCCATACAAACTAATGCACAGGATGAAATAATAAACCTTAGAGAAAGTGATGTTGACCTATGGAAGACTATTTATAACTGGATAAAAGTTATAAATGATACTGCTGAAAAAAGAAAAGATTTAAATTCTCAACTTGAATTTATAAAAAAGACTAATTTTATTTTGATTTCTAATAAAGCTGATAATACAATAAATAATTTCTTAGTTAATCATAGAAAGTTTAAAGATGGTGTCTTTAGTATTGAAGAGTTTAAAGAGTACCTAAAAGAAAAGTATAGTGCTGGAATAAAAAAACAAGAGGATAAGAAGGATGATGAAAAGGGAGAAAATAAAGTCTTACTTTATATAAAGGAATTATTAAATCAAAATGATGAATGGCTAAGTGTTTTCTTGGAAAAGCTTAGTTTTAGTCTTAATGAAGATGATTTATTTGGAAGAATTAGATTAAGAATTAAAGCAAAATTTGTTCCAGAAGATAATATAGACGATGTTTTTAACAGTCTTGATAGTAATATAAGAAGGGATAATTATATTACTATTAAACAAAGAGGAAGAATTGAATACAGTTTTGATGATTTATATGAGAAATATACAAGGTGTTTTTTATTAGGAAAGACAAATAAAAAGGTAGTAAGAAGAGATAAGCCTATAATTGAGGGGAACCCCGAAGAGCAATTATTTATCAAACAGCTAGAAGATATTGGAGTTATCTCCGAAGAAGATGATGACTACAAAGACCAGGTTATAAAGAGAACGATAGCAAAACTGCTTACTTTCAATAACCTAGAACAGTGGAAGCAAGAAGGAGAAATAATGAGCCTAGAGAAAGATAGGTTCGATGAAGAATCGATATATGAATGGGAAGTTATATTTAATAGTACCTATTCAAAGTTAAAAAGAAAACTAAGATTAAAAGGTACACATGTCGATGAGAATGAATTAATTGATTTAGCAAACCTATGTTTAGATGAGATTTTAAGCAAGAAATTGAACATTGATGAAACACAATTAGATTTAGAGATGAGTAATGGTCAATTTTATTTACTTTCAGATAAGCCTTTGATTGGTTGGAGATACGATTGGGGTAAGAGGTATAAAAATGAATAAAAATCTAACAATCTACAATAACGAATTAATTGGTCTTATTTCAATATTGTCCGTACTTAATTACCATAAAAAAATGAGTATAGGAAAATCAATGCTGATTTTACCGTTTTTTTCACATAATAATACTTTAAAAGTATTAAAAAGAAAGAATATAAAAGTTAGAAGTTTAGAAGAATTTATCATTAAGTATCCATCAAACTTTTCCAATTATAATGAAAGGTTCTACTCTCTTCTTCCTGTATCAATAAACTCAATTATTCTTTTGAATAGAATGAAATTAATTAGTATTAAAGATGGGGAAATATTACTTAAAGAGGATAATGTATTCGAAATAGGAAATAAAAGTCTTGGAAACAGAGCGAAAGAAATAATTCTTGGAGCTGAAAACTTATCTCAAATACTAATGGAAGATACTAAAAATTTATATCTTCAATTAAGGGTGGAACTATGAAATTTTATATAGAAGCGGTCACATTATGGTTGAAGAACAATAAGATTAGAGAAATTAAATTTAAACCAAATAAAGTTAATGTTATTACGGGTGCTAGTGGCACTGGCAAATCTGAGATTATGTCAATTATTGATTATTGCTTTTTTTCAAGTAATGCTGCAATTTCTGAAGAGAAAATTAATGAAAATGTAGAATGGTATGGATTAACTTTTTTCATTAATGATAAGTGTTTTACTATAGCTAGGGAAAAAATAATAAACAGACGTGGCTCTTCTAACTATTATTACTCTTCATCAGGAAAGGTACCAGAAAAGCCGCATACTAATATGTCTGAAGAAGAACTTAAGGAAATAATTCAAGCAGAATTTTCAATAAGTAGCAAATTGGTAATACCATATAGTGGTAAAAGTATAAAGGCTGGAAACAAGATATCATTTAGATATTTTTTATTATTTAATACTCAATCTGGAAATACTATTTCAAATAATGAAGTTTATTTTGATAAGCAAAATATTACTAGATACAGAGAAGCTTTAGAAAGAATATTTGATATTGCCCTAAAAATTGAAGATATTGAAAATATATTACTAAAAGAAAAAATAGTTTCAATTGAAAAAGAAATCAATAGAATAAAAAAGAAACAAACTTTATTCGAGAAAGAAGAAAATTTATTTGAGTCTTACATTAAAAAAGACATAAAACAAGCAAGAATATTAAACTTAATCGATGATAAATTTATCGGACCTGAAAACTACCTTAATACCTTACAAGAATTATGTAATGAACAAAAGGTGTATGATATATCTAATTCTTTTTCTGAAATTGATGAATTAACTAAAGAGAAAAATTTAATCGTAAGGAAAATTAGGAACTTCAAAAAACTAGAAAATCAATATAAATCCTACCTTGAAATTGAAAAAAATAACTATGATAGCTTAAAGCCAATTCAATATGTAAAAGAAAATTTTAGTGAACTATTGTTACTACCAGAAACGTCCTCACTGGTAGAACAATTAGAAGATGAGTTTAATTCAATAAAAAAACAGTTGAAAAATAAGAAACCTTTTAACTTAAACATCAGTGATGAATTAAATGAACTAGAACAAAAACTGTCACATATTAATAATAAACTTGAACAATATCCTCAAAAAGAAAATTATCTTTCATTAGGTAGTGAAACAGAAAAACTCTTATTCCTCGGGGAACTAAAGTATAAATTGTCATTATATCAGAAAAGGGGTGAAAATGAGGACTTTAGTGAAGAACTTGAGGAGAAGGAAAAAGAGCTAAAGAGACTAAATAATTTAGTGCGGGATGAAAAAATCGACAGAGAAGCCTTTAAAAGTATGTTAGAGTCTTTGATACAAAATTACTTAGATAAGGTCGGTAGTGCATTAGGTAATTATGAAGGGTATAGAGCTTTATTTAACTTCAAGGATAAGTCATTGTCATTAAGACCAGGAAATTCAATTTATGCTTCTTATGTTGGAAGTAG
Organism: Metabacillus litoralis; assembly: GCF_003667825.1. Lineage (NCBI taxonomy): Bacteria > Bacillati > Bacillota > Bacilli > Caryophanales > Bacillaceae > Metabacillus > Metabacillus litoralis. Next base: position 4,749,090 of record NZ_CP033043.1, read on the forward strand.
TTCTAATCATCTATTTATGCATTTGTGTTTATTTTTAGGGTTACATGAGGCTAGTATCATACAGAAATCTCCTTATATTCCTCAATTTATGATTTTAGACCAACCTAGCAGACCCTATTATGGTGAGGAAGAGGACAATTGGAGTAAAGTCGAAGTAAGTGATAAAGGAAAAATCACCACTGCGATGAAGTTGTTAAATGATTTTATTAGTCATGTAAATAAAATGTATAATGAGGAATTTCAATTTATTGTTTTAGAGCACATTCCTACAAGTGTGTGGGATGGTATGGAGAACTTCCATTTAGTTGAAGAGTTTAGATATGGAAATGCTTTAATTAATGAAGATTAATTTTATATTAAAATTGTTTACAATGATTTAACCGCATAAACGTATAGAGATAGTTTTAAAAATACATGATTCATTTATTAAATAATGTTATATTATATTTAAGGGTACTTTAATAATCGTATGGACAACAACACAAAAAGCATTGAAATCAATGGCTAAAAACCTTTAGTATCGGGGTTAGGGCGGAATTGGCAGACGCGCACGACTCAAAATCGTGTTCCTTCGGGAGTGTCGGTTCGACCCCGACCACTGGTATCAAAACACAATCATTACTTAATACAACAGTAAAAGACAAGACAATGAATAACGTCTTGTCTTTTTTTTGCTGTTAAAGAGGAAACAAGATTGTCAAAAAACAATAACCAAACATAGCTGATTCCATCCAAATATGTTAATGATCATTACAAGATATAATGATCTAGTCTTATAACTAATACTCAGTTATTATGAACCTTTTTCAAGTGAAATCGTTTGATGAATTTAATCATAGGTCTAATTAAGAATAGTCCACTGCCCACGATAAACATCCAAATAGCATATGTTTCAAATGAATCCCAAAGAAAGAGCACACTACCAACCAGAAAGCATAGGGCGATAAACACATCATTAAGGTTATAGAAAAATTCATAGCGTTCGTTAATAATAATTTCATGATGGCCAATTTGTATATCGATGTAATTAGACTTATTATTTACTTTCATTTTTTCATCTCCCTCCTAGTAATATTCCCGATGTGAAGTTCATAAAACACTTGCGCCGACAACAAATAAAAAACCTCCCCATTCCTAAAGAAAACAAGGAGATTATTCTACTATCCTATAAAACTTTGCTATCCTCTTTAATAAAGCTTTCAACTGCAAATGCAGAGACTCCTAGTACAGTAGAGTACTGCTCAAGCTTTGAAAAGTCTAATTGTAGCTCATTTTGATGATGGGTAAGTGTATGGTTTTCAATAGTAGTCTTGATTGGCTCTTCAATCCATTCTCTAGCTAAAGCTAATCTGTTTCCGATAATAACCTGATCCGGGTTGAAGGTATTGATGATATTGTTAATTCCAATTCCAAGGTATTTACCGACTTCCTTGAAAAGGCCTTGGGCAGTTTGATCATGATTTTTGGCTAGTTCTAAGACTGCTTCGATGCTGCTTCCAGCTTGTTCTAGTAGTGCATGTTCTGATGCGTATGCTTCCCAACAACCTTTGCTGCCGCAGTTGCATGGCTTACCGTTCATGTCTATAATCATATGGCCCATTTCACCAGAGAATCCATTTTTACCTTGATATAGCTCTCTATTTAAAAAGATACCTACACCAATACCGATACCTGCACTTATATAGACCATATTTTCGTAGTCTTTTCCTGCTCCGAATTTTTGCTCACAGAATGCTCCAGCGTTGGCTTCATTTTCGACTATTACAGGCACTTCGAATAACTCTTCTAAGTCTAGTTTTAAGTTAGTGTTTTTCCAGCCTAAGTTAGGTGCCAGAAGGACTGTTCCTTCTTTGTTAACAATTCCTGGTACACCTACACCTATGCCTACAACACCATATCGACTTTGAGGCATTTCAGTCATTAGGGACTGAATCATACTTTTTACAAGATTCATAATAGTAGGGTAAGGAGTTAGGGTGACTGCGTGATTTTTTTCAAGAACTATGTTGCCTTTTAAGTCAGTTAATACAGATAATACATAATTTGCACCGATATCAATTCCAATCGCATAACCTGCAACTTTATTAAAATGTAGAATAACAGGACGTCGTCCACCACTGGATTCTCCTGGTCCAGATTCGTAGATAAGTTCTTCTTCTAGTAATTCATTCACTAAAGATGAAACGGTTGCTTTGTGTAGACCGGATATTTGGGCAATATCGGCTCTTGAAATGGGTTCTCTGTGCATAATAAGTTGTAGTACGAGAGCTTTATTATTTTTTTTCACAAGATGCTGATTCCATGTAATCGTTTCCACTTTTAAAAACTCCTTATCTGATCTTCATTTATTTTAACACTAAACTTAGTTTGTTGGATATACAAACTTAAAATTCGGTGTTATAATGAACCACAGTATGAAGGAGCTTATGAAACAGAGAAATGAAATCGCTTAAATAATGACGCATAAGCCATAAGTTTAAAGTAACTAGCATTTACTCTATTTAAATTTTGGGAGTGGGGAACAAAATGCCAAAAAACATGTTTTTTAATGCACATCATTCACCTATCGGAGCCTTTTCAAGTTTCACACTTGGATTCTATGGAAATGGGGGAGGTTTGGATTTAGAACTTGGCCGTTCACCGAAGAAAAATGTTTATGTAGGCGTTGAGACGATCGATCAGGAAGGGATGTATCAGGCGCTTCCTTTTTTTGAAGTAGAAGATGACGAAAGTAAGCGCTATGATATTGAAAATATGGATCCAGATCCAGATAAACCACGCATCATTATTCCTTATTCAAAAGATGAAATTCAACGTGACTTTCAATTAGGAACAGACACTTGGAGAGCTGGGGACTTATCCTTTACAATCTATACCCAAGCTCAAACTGTACCGGAACCATCTTCTGAAACAGATGATGAGTTGAAGAAGACTATCATTCCAGCTGTATGGGCTGAATTAACAGTCGATAATACAAAAGGAACCAAGAGTCGCCGAGCTTTCTTTGGGTATCAAGGAAGTGACCCCTATAGCTCCATGCGTCGATTAGATGATACATGTGAGGGGATTGCGGGGATTGGTCAGGGGCGTTTAACAGCAATAACATCAGATAACCCAGAGGTAAAGTCTGCTCTTCACTTTAGTATAGAAAATATTTTAACAACTCCATTTAAAGAGAACTGGACTTTTGGTTTAGGACCTGTTGGTGCACTAGTCATGGATGTTCCTGCTGGTCAAAAAAGAACGTATAAATTTGCCATTTGCTTTCATCGTTCAGGTTATGTAACAGCTGGGATGGATGCTTCTTACTACTACACACGATATTTTTCGAATATCGAATCTGTAGCAGCTTTTGCCTTAGAGAACTTTGATGAATTTGCAAGCCGCGCAAAAGAGGCTAATAGATTGGTAAGTAATACAGAATTATCGGAAGACCAAAAATTCATGATGATTCACTCCATTCGAAGCTATTATGGCTCAACTCAATTATTGGATGCTGACGGTGAAGCATTCTGGGTTGTGAACGAGGGCGAATATCGAATGATGAATACCTTTGACTTAACGGTTGACCAAATCTTTTTTGAATTGAAAATGAATCCTTGGACAGTTAAAAATGAGTTAGATATGTTTATCAAACGCTTCAGTTATGAAGATAAAGTTCGTTTTCCAGGTGTTGCAACTGAATATCCAGGCGGAATCAGTTTTACCCATGACATGGGAGTAGCCAATACAATTTCAAGACCACATTATTCTTCCTATGAGTTATATGGATTAGATGGATGTTTTTCTCACATGACATATGAACAACTGGTTAACTGGGTTCTTTGTGCATCAGTTTATGTGGAGCAAACAGGAGACAAAAAGTGGTTAGAGGATCATTTAGATATTTTCGTTCGCTGCTTTGAAAGTATGTTGAATCGTGATCATCCTGAAGCTGATAAACGAGATGGAATAATGGGATTAGATTCCACACGTGTTATGGGAGGAGCAGAGATTACTACTTATGATAGTTTGGATGTTTCACTTGGTCAGGCTAGAAATAATATTTATCTAGCAGGGAAAACATGGGCATCTTATGTAGCACTTGAGAAACTGTTTAGAGAAAATGATCTAACAGAACTCTCAAAAGAAGCTGGTGGTCAAGCCGAAAAATGTGCAGCTACGATTGTTTCTCAGGTTACACCTAATGGATATATTCCAGCTGTAATAAAAGAAGGTAATGATTCTAAAATCATTCCTGCTATTGAAGGGTTAATTTTCCCATATTACACAAATAACCATGATGCACTGGATCCTAATGGACGATTTGGAGCATATATTCAAGCGTTACAAACTCATCTGAAAACAGTATTAACAGAGGGAGTTTGCTTGTTTGAAGACGGAGGATGGAAAATCTCGTCTACTAGCAACAATTCTTGGCTAAGTAAAATTTATCTATCTCAGTTTATTACTCGTGAGATTCTTGGTTGGGAATGGGATGAATCAGGGGCGAAGGCAGACGCAGCTCATGTAGCATGGCTAACACACCCAACATTATCAGTTTGGAGCTGGAGTGATCAAATTATCTCCGGTGAAATTGCTGGCAGTAAGTACTATCCACGTGGAGTCACTAGTATCTTATGGCTTGAAGAATCCAAAAAAACGGCTGAACTAGTGTCAAATACTCAAGAAGTTTAATAGATTTGTGCCGGGTCTCTTTTTATTCTAAAAGAGGGACCGGTACATGGTTTTACTAAGAAATAAAATTTTTTTACTAATATCTTAGTTTATCGAATAGACAAACTAAGTTTAGGGTGATATAATCTGATTAAAGAAAGGTTACAGATTAATAGATGATAAAAAATCTATTGTAAGCATTTACATATGTGCTTGTAACCTATTACTAAACCAACTACTAGGAGGAATAACCCAATGGCTTATTTCGAAACAGTTAACAAAATTCAATATGAAGGTGCAAGATCTACAAATCCTTTTGCATTTAAGTATTATAATCCTGAAGAAAAAATTAACGGTAAAACAATGGAGGAAATCCTTCGTTTCTCAGTTGCATACTGGCATACATTTACTGCAGATGGATCTGATCCATTTGGTGTAGGTACAGCAATTCGCCCTTGGAATCATTTAACAGGTTTGGATTTAGCGAAAGCACGTGTTGAAGCAGCTTTCGAGCTTTTTGAAAAATTAGATGTTCCATTCTTTGCTTTTCATGATGTTGATATTGCTCCAGAAGGTAGTACGTTAAAGGAAACAAATGAAAACCAAGATGTTATCGTTGCAATGATTAAAGATTATATGAAAACAAGTAAAGCCAAATTGCTTTGGAATACAGCTAACATGTTCACGAATGCAAGATACGTACATGGTGCAGCAACTTCTCCAAATGCAGATGTGTTTGCTTACTCTGCAGCAAAAGTTAAAAAAGGTCTAGAAGTTGCGAAAGAGCTTGGTGCAGAAAACTATGTATTCTGGGGTGGCCGTGAAGGATATGAAACACTACTAAATACAAATATGAAGCTTGAGCAAGATAACTTAGCACGCTTCTTCCACATGGCAGTAGACTATGCAAAAGAAATTGGTTTAGAAGTTCCTTTCTTAATTGAACCAAAACCAAAAGAGCCAACAAAACATCAGTATGATTTTGATGTTGCGACTGGATTAGCATTCTTACAGAAATATGATTTAACAGATCATTTCAAATTTAATATTGAAGCTAACCATGCTACATTAGCTGGACATACATTTGAGCATGAATTAAGAACAGCTCGTATTAACGGTATGCTTGGTTCAGTTGATGCAAACCAAGGTGATACACTTCTTGGATGGGATACTGATGAATTCCCAACTGATCTATATACAAACACATTAGCTATGTATGAAATCCTGAAAAATGGTGGCCTAGGTAAAGGTGGATTAAACTTCGATGCGAAGGTAAGACGTGGATCATTCGAAGCTGAAGATCTATTCCACGCTCACATTGCAGGTATGGATGCATTTGCAATCGGATTAAAAGTTGCAAACAAATTAATCGAAGACAAAGTACTTGATAGCTTTGTTGAAGAACGTTATAGCAGCTTCACTAAAGGAATCGGATTAGATATTGTTGAAGGAAAAACAAACTTCCATGAGTTAGAAAAATATGCTCTTCAATTAACAGACATTAAGAACACATCTGGTAGAACAGAGCGTCTTAAAGCATTAGTAAATCAATATATTCTTGAAACTCTTTCTGGAGTAACTGTTTAATAAGTAATTTAATGATGAAAAAATGAGGATGTCTCACTAACAGTATAAGACCCTACAAACACATAAAAGGCTTAATATATAGTCTTTTATGTGGGTGGTCAGGTACTTATGAGCCATCCTCATTTTTATAGAAAAGGATGATACTAGATGAAATACGTTATTGGTGTTGATCTTGGAACAAGTGCAGTTAAAATCTTACTAGTAAATCAGAATGGCGACGTTTGCCAAGAGGTATCAAAGTCATATCCACTTATTATTGAAAAATCGGGTTACAGTGAACAAGATCCAGAGGAATGGGTGGATAAAACAAGAGCTGGTTTAGCTGAACTGATCAATCAATTTGATGGGGATGTAAAGGATATCGAGGGAATCAGCTTTTCAGGGCAAATGCATGGTCTTGTTTTACTTGATAGTGAAAATCAAGTGGTTCGTAATGCTATTTTATGGAACGATACACGAACAACGAAACAATGCCAAGAGATTTATGAAGCTGTTGGGACAGAACGTTTATTAGAAGTAACAAAAAACCCTGCATTAGAGGGCTTTACTTTACCGAAGATTCTTTGGGTAAAAGAGAAAGAGCCAGAGAATTTTGAACGTTCTAGTGTATTTTTGTTACCGAAAGATTATCTACGTTTCCGTATGACAGGGGCTTTACATATGGAATACTCTGATGCTGCAGGGACGTTATTGTTAAATGTAGCAGAACGCAGATGGAGTAACGAAATAGTAGATAAATTCAATCTTCCTTCAGACTTCTGTCCTCCGTTAGTGGAATCTCATGCTCTTGTTGGTACTGTAACAGCAGAATATGCACAACAAACAGGACTAGCTGATACAACAAAGGTTTTTGCTGGCGGTGCAGATAATGCATGTGGCGCAATTGGCTCTGGGATTTTATCAGAAGGAAAAACTTTGTGTAGCATCGGAACATCTGGTGTAGTGCTTTCTTACGAAGAGAGAAATGATTTGGATTTTGAAGGTAAGGTTCATTACTTTAATCATGGTGAGGAAAACGCCTATTATACAATGGGAGTAACCCTTGCAGCGGGGTATAGTTTAAGCTGGTTTAAAGATACATTCGCAAAGAATGAAGCATTTGAACAATTTTTAGAAGGAATTGATGAAGTACCAGCAGGAAGCAATGGCTTGTTGTTTACTCCATATATCGTTGGTGAAAGAACTCCTCATGCTGACTCAACGATTCGTGGGAGCTTTATTGGAGCCGATGCTGCTCATGAACGTAAACATTTTGTTCGTGCTGTGCTTGAGGGTATCACATTTTCATTAAATGAATCTATTGAAATTTTTAGAAACAGTGGAAAAAATATTGATTCGATCATTTCCATCGGTGGTGGAGCGAAAAATGATACATGGCTACAAATGCAGGCTGATATTTTCAATTCGAAAATTGAAAAATTAACAAGTGAACAAGGCCCAGGGATGGGAGCAGCCATGCTTGCAGCATATGGTTGTGGTTGGTATTCTTCTTTGAAAGAATGTGCTGAAGAGTTTATTCAACCATCAAAAACATATGAGCCTATTCCTGAAAATGTAGAAGTCTATCAGAAATTATTTAAAGTGTATCAACAAGTCTATACTCAAACTAAGGAAATGAATGAGCAGTTAAGAGAGTTTAGAAAGTGATCAAATACACCGGTTTGTACTATTGAAGAAACAGTCACGATAACTTTCTTCTTTTAGGATATTAGCCTCAAGTGGTCATTACAAAATATGGTTTCCTAAAGAATAATAGATGAAAAGCCACTCAAGTTTTCACTTGAAGGCTTTTCTTATTTTACATTCATGAAAAATATAAGGAGGGTAAACATTGAAACTTAAGCAAAATCAAAAACTTCTATTTATTGGCGATTCCATAACAGATTGTGAACGTGTGAAGCCTGAAGGGGAGGGATTGTTTAATGCCCTTGGCAAAGGCTATGTATCGTATATTGATGGGCTACTTCAGGCTGTTTATCCTGAGTTGGGTATTCGAGTCGTTAACAAAGGAATTAGCGGAAATACAGTAAGAGATCTGAAAAACAGATGGCAGGAGGATGTACTTGAACAAAAGCCTGATTGGTTAGTTATCATGATTGGGATTAATGATGTATGGCGTCAGTTTGATACACCTTTTATTAAGGAAGGTCATGTGTATCTTGATGAATATAGAGATACGCTTAGGAGGCTTGTAACTGAAACCAAGGCTCACATAAAGGACATTGTCCTTATGACACCTTTTTATATAGAAAATAATGAGCAAGATCAAATGAGGCACATGATGGATCAATATGGTCTTGTTGTAAAGACAATTGCTGAGGAAACAAACTGTCTATACGTTAATACCCAGGAAGCTTTTCAGGTTGTATTAAAAGAACTTTATCCAGCAGCACTAGCTTGGGACCGAGTTCATCCTTCTGCTGCAGGTCATATGGTTCTTACCCGTGCATTTTTAAAAGCAATAGATTTTGACTGGAATCGACCATAGTAGTTGCATTTATAGCTTACAAATATGAAGGAGGGGACGTAATTGGCTGAAAAATTAATGATTAACGAGGTGTCCACATCGGAAAAGCTAATAGCTATTACATTTGACGATGGACCAAACCCATTCTTTACTCCACAAGTACTAGATATTTTTTCAGAAGTAGATGGGAAAGCAACCTTCTTTATGATTGGTGGGCAAATAGAGAAGTGCCCAGAGCTTGTGAAGACGGCTTTTGAACTTGGACATGAAATAGGAAACCATACATACACACATCCTAAATTATCACAATTAAATCGTGAGGATTGCTTTGGAGAGATCGAACGAACCGAGAAATTAATAGCGGAATTAGTTGGGCATAAGCCTGTTATTTTTCGGCCTCCTTACCTTGATTTCAATTATGAAACTCTATCTGTTTTAAAACAGATGGGATATCCAATGATTGGAGCTTTAAATATGGAAGCGAAAGATTGGGAGATGCCCGGTGTAGACTTTATTTTAGAGAAAACAAGGTATTGTGTGAAAAATGGTAGCATTCTTATTTTTCATGATGGCTACGGAGATCGCTCACAAACGGTAGAAGCTGTCCGCATACTTGTTTCTGAATTAACGTCTCAGGGGTATAAGCTTGTTACGGTTAGTGAGTTATTAAACCACTCATAGGCAGGGTGAAAATTTCGGCTAGTATCCATTTTTGTAATATAGTGAACATAGCAACTGTTACAGAACAAATTTACCTACTAAAGTATAGAAAAAACAATAAGTAATTCAGTTAATTGAATAAAACTAATCTAAAATTTTAGTATTTTAAGTATATGTTAACGTTTTCATTAAAATGAGTTATAGTTATTAAAATGATCTAAAACAAAGGACGAATCAATTATGCTCACAAAGTTAAAAAAATGGAATACGTTACGAAATCAAATATTAGTTGTCTTTTTAGTGGTTATGGCTGTGGTGCTATTGATTGTTAGTCTCTTAACATTTAATCAGGTTTCTACTTTATTAAAAAATAATGCTGATAAACAAATTCACCAAACAGTATCTGAGGCAAATGGGAGATTAGAATCTTTATATAAACAGATAAGTACAGCCTCTAAATTTGTTATGACAAATTATAATATACAGAGGATTTTGACGAAGAGTTTTGAAGGGGAAGAAATTTCTTTTACTGAGCGGCAGCAAGTAGAGGGGATTGTTAACACGATTCAAGCAAATACAGATGGGATATTTTCTTTTGAACTATATACAAGTGATTTAAAAAGTTTATTACCAATACCAAAAGATAATGCAACTTTATTTTCTAGAATCGATGCAAGGTGGATAAATCAAGCAAATGATGCTAATGGGGGATTAGTATGGATAGGTGATGACCCAAGTAATTCTGATAATATTCTCGCCCTAAGAAGAGTGAATCTTATGGGAAAAGACTATGCAAATGGTGGTTATTTACTTATTAGTATTTATCGGGATTATTTTGAATTTGCTAATCAAGATAAGTCAAATCAATCCAATCAATATTCAATTCTATTAGATCAAGCCTTAAAGCCTATTCTTTCAAACTACCAACATTCTATTGATCCAATTATAAAGAATAATGATCCAACGATCACTTTAGAAAACCAGGAATATATGGTAACAAAGCAGACATCTAATGAAACTGGCTGGACACTAGTTATTTTAACACCTATTAAAGCTTTAACTGAGGGTATTAGTGTGTTGCGCACAGGTATTATCATTTCTGGGGTTATTGGATTTATTATCTTTTTTATAAGCTCCTTATTTCTATCAACGTTTATTACAAGTCCTATTATTAAACTAACAAAAACGATGCAGCAGGCAAGCTCAGGGTCTTTGACGATGAATCCTAGTGTAACGACCGTAAATGAAATTAATGAACTAAATAGTACGTATAATCAACTCGTTAAAGAAACAAATCATCTTATAAAAATGGTTTATCAAAAAGAAATTACCCGAAGTCGAAGTGAATTAAAGGCATTACAAGCCCAAATAAATCCACATTTCCTTTTCAATACCTTGGATGCTCTGAAGTGGGAGCTTGAGGATAAAGAACAGGAAGATTTGGCTGAGTTTGTTGTTGCTATGTCTGAATTGTTTCGATATACCATTACAAAACAAACAGACGGAGATTGGGTAACAATGAAAGAAGAACTTCAGCATATTGAAAACTACATGGAGATTATGAAGATGCGCTTTGGAGACCATGTAAATTGGATTATGACAATCCCAAAAGAGCTTGAGCAGGTGAAAATACCAAAGCTATTAATTCAACCCTTAGTTGAAAATGCTGTTTTACATGGAGCTGGAAATAAGGTAGATCCATGTACGATATCGATTTCTGTAAAGTCAATGGAGGACAAAGAATATCTTCAAATACTTGTAGAAGATGATGGGCCGGGAATAAACGAAGAAAACCTGGCTGTCATTAGACGTACCATGCAATCAGGAGGGGTTTCTTCAATTAAAAAGGGGACTGGAATTGCTATTTCCAATGTACACAAGCGTCTTGAATTATATTATCAAGATCGTTTAAAAAGTGGACTTACCATAACGAGTGAGGAAGATAGTGGGACAAGGGTTTCATTTATCATACCTGTTAGCGGGGAGGAAGTACGATGATTCATTTAAAGACAATTCTAATTGTGGATGACGAACCTAGAACACGTCTTGGGCTACAGAAAAATTTAAATGCTTGGGCAAATGGAAACTATGATGTGTTAACAGCTTCTAACGGGGAAGAGGCAATTGGGATTATGACAAATCAACGGGTTCATATTCTTATTACCGATATCCAAATGCCAGAGATAACGGGCTTAGAATTACTTAAAATCGCAAAAGAACAGGATATCCATCCTGTTATCATTGTGATTTCAGCGTATTCTGAATTTAAATATGCCCAGGAAGCTCTTCGTTTAGGGGTTATTAATTATCTGCTAAAACCAATTAGTAAAAAAGCTTTAATTGAGGCTGTTGAGGATGCTGTACAGACAGTTGATAAGCAGGAGCGAGCAGGAATGATTGAAAAGGTAGTGGATAAAAAGCTTGTTACTGCAGATACTCAAAACTCAACAAATCCTGAAGCAATCAGGGAGGCAATTGAGTATATCAATCAAAACTTGAAAAATGAATTATCTCAAAAGGAAGTAGCGGATCATGTTCATTTAAATCCAAGCTATTTGAGTGTTTTGTTTAAAGAGCATGTTAAGCTCACATTTAGTGAATATGTCACGAGAAGAAGAATTCAACGAGCAAAGGAACTGTTGATTTCTACCCATTTACCTATCTATGATATTGCGGAAGAATCTGGTTATAAAACCCCAAAATACTTTATTAAGATATTCAAGGAAATAGAAGGTATGACACCCAGTGCATACCGAAAAAACAACAATGAAAGGGCTTTCTAAAAATAGTGGTATTTTTCCTAATCGTTGTGACCTATTTTTCAGAATGATCTGACTGTACACTATAAATGTAAGTTAAATAAAACTAAAGTCATAGGGGGTAATTAGTTTGTTTAAAAAGAAAGCGGTTGCAGTTGTTATGTCTGTTCTTATGCTTGTTTCTTTAGCACTTGCAGGTTGTTCTTCCTCAAGTTCTTCAGAAGAAGGTGGTAGTGGTAGTGCAGATGAAAAGAAAGTAATTAAATTTATGCATTTATGGCCTGAAGGAAGTTCAAATGCTCAGTTTTCAATTGTAAAAGATATTATTACTGAATATGAAAGTGAACATGACGTTAAAATTGAAACAGAAATTTTAAACCCTGATCAATACAGAGAAAAGCTTAAAGTTCTTGCTTCATCAAATGAGTTACCAGATATCGGTATGACTTGGTCTGATGGATTCATTCAACCTTATGTTGAAGGTGATATGTTAGCTCCACTAGACGATATCGTTGAAAGCAGCAATCTTAAAGATGCTTTTATCCCAGGTGTAAAGGAATCATACGCAGTTGACGGAAAAACTTATGGTCTTCCTTTAGAATTAAATATTTCATATGTTTTCTATAACAAGGAAATCTTTGAAAAGTACAACCTAGAAGTTCCAAAAACTTTCGAAGAATACAAGAATGTTGTAAAAACATTAGCTGATAATGGAGTTACTCCTGCTACTGTAGGTGCAAAAGATGGTTGGCCAGCATCATTCTGGTTTATGTACATGGCAGACCGCATTGGTGGTTCTACAATCTTAACTGATGTTATTGATGGAAAAGCGAAATTTGATGATCCTTCAATTGTTAAAGCAGCAGAAGAAATTCAAAATCTTGTAGATATGGGTGGATTCGTAAAAGGTGCTAGTGCGTTATCAAATGATGATGCAAAAGGTTATTTCATGAACGAACAAGCAGCAATGTTCTTAACAGCTACTTGGGAATTACCAAACTATACAACTAGTCCAGATGTCACACAAGAGTTTAAGGATAAAATCGGTTACTTTAAGTTCCCAACTTATGAAGGTGGTAAAGGAACTGAGATTAATAGCTATGTAGGTGGTCCTGGTGTTGGATTATTCGTAGCGAAAGATTCAAAGGTTCAAGAAGAAGCTAAAGATTTCACTGCATTCTTAGTTGAAAAATGGGGAGAAAAAGCTGTAACAGATGCTGGTGTTATTCCTGCAACAAAAGTTGATACATCTAGTTTAGATCTTGCTCCAATGTATATTGACATCTTAAAAGATTTAAGTGAAGCATCAAATGTTACAACTTATTTTGATACTCAATCAAGCCCAGCTGTATCTGAACTACACCATGATTTAGTAACTGCTCTATTTGGAAAACAAGTAACTCCGGAAGAATTTGTTAAACAACATGCAGATGAGCTTGCAAAAGAGCAAAAATAATACGAATCATTGAATTGAAGTAGAGGGCATGTGAATTGCCCTCTACTGTTTTGAAAGTATCTTTACAAACCCTCGAACCTATTGAAAATACTTAGTCTACATTTGATTAAGAAGGGAGTATAAGAAATGAAAAATGTAATGTCGAACAAACTAGTAATCAGCCTTTATGTACTTCCTGCTTTGCTGCTTATTCTTCTATTAATTTATATCCCAATTGTTTTAACTGGCTATTATGGTCTTATGGACTGGAACGGCATAGGTGATATGACTTTTATTGGTTTAGAAAACTATATTGAATTAGTAAAAGATAAAATGTTCTGGCAAAGTACATGGCATTCTATTTTACTAGGAATCTTCTCGACTATTAGTCTTGTTGGGTATTTAATTTTATCGCTTATTTTAGCAAGTAAAATTAAAGGAGCTAACTTTTTAAGAAAGATCTACCTTATTCCAATGTTATTATCTTCTGTTGCAATTGGTCAATTATGGGCAAAAATGTTTGATCCAACAAATGGAATGATTAACAGATTATTAGTCATGCTAGGTGTAGATAATCCACCAGTTTGGTTAGCGGATGCGAACATTGTTTTATATGCACTCTTTATTCCAATAGTTTGGCAATATGCTGGGTTTTATATCATTATCTTCTATGCAGCATTGAAAAACGTACCAGAAGAACTTATAGAAGCGGCTAAAATTGATGGAGCTACACCAATTCAAATTGCTTATAAAATCAAGGTGCCTTTAATTTCAGGTGTTATTAAGGTAATGGTCATTTTAGCAATCGTTGGTTCTTTAAAATACTTTGATTTAATCTTTGTTTTAACTGGCGGTGGACCAAACGGTGCCAGTGAGGTTATGGCATCTTATATGTATAAGGAAGCATTTAGTAAATATAACTTTGGTTACGGAAGTGCAATTGGATTTGGATTATTAATTATCTGTCTTGTGATGACATGGTTGATTCAAAAATTACTTTCTTCAAAAGAAGATATATACTAGGAAAGGGGAGTAACAACAATGTCAAATGTTTTAAATGAAACACAAAAAAATACGACCCTATCTGCTAATTATAAAACAAATAAATCACTTGGAAGAAGAATTGGATATGGAGTTCTTTACTTAATTCTAGGGATCATTGCAATAGTCCAAGTGTATCCGTTAGTCTGGTTATTTATGTTTTCACTAAAAACCAATCAAGAGGTATTTGGCATGTCCCCTTTTGCACTACCACAAGATCCACAATGGGGAAACTATGTTAAGGCTTGGACAACAGGTAATATCGATGTCTACTTTTTTAATAGTGTACTATACACAATATTAGCCGTTATTATCACAGTTATTCTTGCTAGTTTTGTAACATTTGCTATTACAAGAATGTATTGGAAACTAAGTGGATTAGTGCTTGGTTTGTTTATGGCGGGATATATGATTCCGCTACATTCAACATTAATTCCATTATTTAATATCTTTAAATCAGTTAATCTAATTGATAATCCAATTGCAATTATTTTGTCGTATGTAGCGTTTAATTTACCAATTACAATCATGATCTTAACAGGTTTTTATAGATCAATTCCAAGGGAGATTGAAGAAGCAGCTGTTATGGATGGATGCTCTATTCATAGAATCTTCTTCCAAATCACACTTCCAATGACGGTGCCTGTTCTTTCAACAACTGTCATTATTAACATGATTTACAACTGGAACGAATTTGTATTCGTAAATACCTTCTTAAGCTCTGATAAATGGAAAACCATTACAGTTGGGGTAAACAACTTTGTTGGGCAATATTTAACAGATTGGGGAGCAATTGGTGCAACATTAATGATTAGTATTATCCCAGTATTAATTGCTTATTTCATTTTAAGTGATCGAATTGTTGAAGGAATTGCAGCAGGTTCAGTAAAAGGGTAATAGTGGGGCTAACTCGAATAGGAGTTGGCCTTTTTGCCGAAATAAAAAAGGTATTTAAAGATATCGTTAAGGCTTCAGCAGAAATGTTGGGGCCTTTTTTCATGAAGTTAAAGGAAATCTACAATCTTGGGGAAGGTCATTTAAAAGCTATGGAGAACTATTATGGACATGATGTATTATACATATAGGTTTATTGTATTATTGGAAAATATTAGACTGCTACAAAATTATGTATTATTTTCCCTATAAATATATTACGATATACGAAGAGTCATAGAAAGGAAGTTTAAATTGAATAAGAAAAGGTTATATATTTTAATTGGTATTTTCATTATTGGAATAAGTATTTTCCTTTTAAATTATATTGAATCTAATAGAAATGATCGTGTCAATGGTTCTTTTTCAAGCAGTTCAGTTAAGGATGAAAAATCAACTGATACAGAAGAAACTGAAGAAAATAGTGAATTTGATCAAAAGGCTGGAGAATTAGTTGAAAATCAATTTTCTTATTTTCAATCCATTGTTAATGGTCAGTTTTTTGTTCAGTCCAGACAAAATGGCCCTCAAGATCAGTATCCGGAAGATTGGGTCACAGAGAGTGTTAAGAATGAACTACAAGAACGAGTTTCAGAAATTGATGAACTATTACCTGAACAATTAGATTCCAGTAATTCTGTTGCTCAAGATTTGCTGCAAGTATTAATTCGAATAAATCAGGCATATAGTCAATCTGAAAGTCAGAAAAATATATACCATGTTTATAGGATTTTATATGAGTTAAATAGTGAATTAAATGATTATGAACTCGAAGAAGGTATGTTTGATCCAGAAAATGATTGGTCACAGGTATTTAGCGAAGTGGAAGAAGAGCAGCAGGAAGTAAAAAGTGAAGCAGAATTACAGGTGGAAATCGAATCAGCATTAGAGGCTGAGCATGAGGATGAACAAACTACAGAGTGATACGCATTAAACGACTCTTATAAACAAACAACAGCTAATAACGAAAATAAAGCTTCTTGGTTGGGAATGAAGCTTTATTTTTTTCTCTTCTTTTGTAAGGGATTTAATCATATACTCTGTATTTAAAAGTATGACATTCATTATAGATATGTTCGAAAAAACTAAGTTTTAAGGAGATCTAAAGTCATGAAGGAAGAATTAAAGTACATAGGGCAAAAAATTGTTGAGAATGACTTAGAACTTGCAAAAAAAGTAGTTTTTCAAAAAGATACCGTTCTTATGAAGCAGATTGAATTATCGAAGATGCCAATAGCAGAACGTATCAAGTATAGAGCCACTCTCATTCGTTATTTTGGTGAGGCTCTTTATGGTAACCTTGATGAGATAAGAGAAAAGGTGATCTGTTGGGGAAGAGAGGCTGCACAAATTGCGATAAGGGATAATATTTCTTTAAGCAGCACATTAAGAGGGATCTATTTATATCGAACTGTTATCTGGGATGCTTTTACTAAAGAGTTAAATAAAAGGGAATTCGCTCCTATTACGATGCTTGATGTTTCTAAAATTATTGATCCGTTATTAGATTTAGTCTGCGGAATTATTGGTGAGGAATTTGAAAAGCATAATCAGAAATTAATGGATGTAGCTTATACAGCACTTGAGGAACTCTCTGTACCTGTAGTTCCTATTGTAAAAGGTATTGTAGTGCTTCCTATAGTTGGGGCAGTAGATACACATCGTGCAAAATTAATTATGGATATCTCATTACATGAATCTGTTAGATTAGGTGTATTCAATCTCATTTTAGATGTGTCTGGTGTTCCAATTATTGATACAATGGTGGCCAATCAATTATTTCAAGTTGTAAAAGCATTACAATTAACAGGTGTAGAAGTGATCATAACAGGAATTCGCCCGGAAATTGCTCAAACTGTTGTAAAGCTAGGAATTCATTTTGGAGATATTAAGACAAAGGCTACAATGATGCAGGCCTTACATGAACTTGGCATTAAAAAATCCTGAATTAATTAAGAAAGAGGATGAGCAATTAAGCTCATCCTCTTATTTATCTATAAGGATTAGGCCGTACCTCAATTTGCATTAATGATTAGCCACAAATTCTTTGTTTTGATCTTCTGTTTCTTCATCATCGTTATTTGTTGTTCTCAATGGAATCTCTTTAAGGAAAAGAGTGACAATGAAGGCGAGTGAAACAATACCAGCAGATACGATAAATACAGTTGTTAAAGAAGTATTTAAAGCTTCTTTTAATAGCTGGATAAACTGATCAAAGAAAGGAGTCATTTCTACAGGTAATTCTGAGCGAATGGCTTCTAATTGTTCTGTATCCATTAATACTTGTGGATTTTGTAGTTGTGCCATGTTTTCAGCCATTTCTGGAGGTGGCGCAGGAATATTTTCTCCTTGAGTGCTTGCTAACTCATCTGTCATTTTGTTTCCCATAACAGATCCTAATAAAGCAACCCCAATTGTACCTCCTATTTGTCTAAATGTTTGCATCGCTGATGTTGCAACACCAAGGTACTTATGACTCACAGCATTTTGTACAGTGATATTAAACACAGGCATATTGACGCCAAGTCCAATTCCTACAACAATTAATTGAAGAATTAATCGTGTGAGAGTTGATTCAACTTCCAGTGTAGAATTTAACACAAGTCCTACTGCCATAATTATTAATCCAAGAAGGGCAAAAATTTTATATTTCCCTGTCTTCGTAATTAAGTTACCTACAATAATACTCGAGGTAACCATTGAAATGGTCATGACCATTTCAACTAATCCGGAGACTGTCGCTGATTCCCCTTGAACCCCTTGAACGTAGAACGGAACATACATAATTGTACCGAACATTCCCATTCCCATGAGCATTCCCGCTATATTAGATACAGAGAAAACACTATTTTTAAACAAGTAAAGGGGAAGAACAGGGCTTTTCACTTTTAGTTCAATTATGATAAAGGCAATTAAAGATATGATTGTAAGTGAAAATAAGCCAATAATTTCAAATGAAGCCCATTCATACTTATCTCCTGCCCATGTAAACCCTAATAATAATGAAACGATTGTAATTGTTAATGTAATCGAACCAAGAAAGTCAATTGATTCTCTCTCTTTTGCCTTTTGAGATGGATATAATTTAAATATTAAAGCAAAGGCAAAAAATCCGATCGGAAGGAATACCCAGAAAATCCAGTGCCAGTCAAAATTATCAACAATATATCCACCAAGTGTTGGACCGAATAAACTTGAAAGTCCGAATACACCACCAAGAAGTCCTTGCCATCTCCCGCGTTCACGAGGGGCAAACAAATCTCCAACAGTTGTGAACGCACAAGACATAATCATCCCACCACCAAAGCCTTGAAGCCCTCGGTATAGGATTAATTGAAGAATATCATCTGCGGTTCCACATAAAAAGGCACCAATCATAAAGATGGTGATACCAATTAGGATAAATATTTTTCTACCGTATATATCAGACAATTTACCAACTAACATAGCAGTAATTGTGGATGTTAACATATAAACGGTAAATACCCAGTCAAAGTATTCCATTCCACCTATTTGAGAGACGATTTTTGGTAAAGCAGTACCTACGATTGTCATGTTAACTGCAGCAAAAAACATGGCTGACATAATGGCAATCATAATCATAACTTTTTGTCTGTTTTCTAAGTGTTCCATTCGTTACCTCCTGTATACAACTCAGTGATAAGAGAGCGAAGCTTTGTTGTGATTTGTGTTAGCCCTTCTTCCTTTTCAAAGTAATGTAAAAGAACATCAATTAAAAAACTTCGAGGCTTTTGGGCCTTTACTTCATCTTTTAACAGATTAAGAGATGAAGTAAGATTATTTTTTGTTTCTTCATTGTGATAGCTACTTATGTAATCTTCGATAATTAAAAATTGATTGTCAATTTCATCCGTTTTAGAGATAGAAGAACTATTAGTAAGGTTTAAAAAGTGTAAAATTCTTTCCTCTGTTAAAAGTGGATTTGGTCTAGTGGTTAACAAATCATTTACTATTGAATCTAAACGATCAACTATATAGGTTGATATAGCTTGAACATTAACTTTTTCATTTTTATTAGCAAGGATGGAGAGGAATTCCTTTATTAATCCTTGTAGAGTTATGGTTAGGTCCCAGCAATATAGATTAATATGATTTCCATATGCCTGCAGAAGGCACTCCTTTTGCCACTGTGTAATTCTGAATCTCATCCTTTGCATTAATAATCTAAAGTCACTGTTTTCAGAAAGCGGCACATCCTTTAACTGCATGAGGATAAAATCTTTTCGCTCAATAAAGTCTTCAATTTGTGTACTTAATTGCTTGAGTAAAAGTTCTCTTGGTGATAATGATTCATCAGTGGAATAACGAAATGCTTTTTGAAACATCATATTTTGGTGATACTCAAACACCTCTATAAATAATTCTTCTTTAGATGAGAACACTTTATATAAAGAAGCTTTTGACATTGAGCATTGTTCCGCAATTTCTTGAACTGATGTTGAGAAATATCCTTTTTTAGAAAAAATTTTAGTTGCAGCATCGATTAATAGCTTCCTCTTTTCGTCCAATATCTACTCACATCCTTTTGAAGAAAACTAAGTGGTTTACATAGAAAACTAATGAGTTCATGGTGAATTTTAGAGTAGAGACAAGCTTAAGTCAAGAATAAATAGTTAATGAAAGAATTACTAATAAAAAAACAGCGATTTCTCGCTGTTATGTTGCCAATGAAAAAGGAAAACTGATGATAAATGTTGTTCCTACTTTGTCACTTGTTACCTTCATTAGCCCACCGTGATTTTCAATGATTTTCTTTGAAACAGATAGGCCTAATCCAGTACCATCATCTTTTGTTGAGAAAAATGGATCAAATATATGAGGTAAAAGAGAAGGTGGAATACCTTTCCCATTATCACGAAACAAAATCTCAAGATGATGATCAACAACAATTGTCTCAATTGTTATAACCAAAGGTTGATCAGATCTAGCTTGGATAGCATTTATGAATAAGTTCATAAACACCTGTAGCAATTCCTCCTGATCTCCTTTTATCATTGCTTTTGTTGTTGATGAATCAAGGATATATTCCAGCTTTGTGTTATATAGTAATGCCTCACTTTCTAGAAATTTCCCCAAATATTCTTTGAGAAACTTATGCAGGTTGATCATTTGTCTAGAGCTAGATGAAGGCTTTGCAATACTCAAAAAGTCACTAATAATTTTATTTGCTCGATCTATCTCAGGAATGAGAATATCAGTGAAAAGTTGTGACACTTCAGTGTTGGTTTTATCTTTTAGTAATTGTAAATACCCTCTGACTGTTGTAAGAGGATTTCTAATTTCATGTGCGATGCCAGCAGCAATTCTTCCGGCGAGCGCTTGCTTCTCAGCTTCTTTTATGACGTTAAGAAAATAAAAAGTACCTAATACTCGTTTAATCGATCCATCTGTATTCCATAAAATACGAGTATTAATAAGCCCGTAATTTACATCTAGTACTTCTTTATCTTTCATTTCAATACCTGTTCGTATCGTTTCAAGTAGTTCGATTTGATCGTCTGGAAGTTGTAAGAGCTCTCTTATATGTTTACCAATTATTTTATCCCGGTCTACACCTAGATCTTTAGCAGTTTGGAGATTACATAACGTTATGAGTCCATCACCATCAACAAAAACAATATGGTGAGGAACAAAATCAAAGATAGAGGAAAGGAAGAGTTCAGTTTCTGCAAACTGATCGTAAGTGGTTGAAATAATAAATTCATCACGGGTATGTGAATTAGTGTTTGCTTTTTGAATAAGTATTTGTTTGGAGTTACCTTCTTTAGCAACTAACTTGCTATGTTGTTTATTTACATATGTAAACGAAAAAGGAAGTTCACTTAGGAGTTCTTTTAGTAAAGCATTTTCGTTTTTTAATTTTTCAATTTCGAGGTCATGCTTAAGCTCATCTACCATTTTTTTGCTCCTTGTAAGACACATTTGCAATCATTATAAGGTTAGTATATCCTATTCTTTTTTTCAATTGCTAGCTATTGCCCATACCGAATACCATGTCATGCATTAAACAATTGCACCAACACCCATTCGAATTGGCTGTTTGCTGAATAGAATAATAAGAAACTTTCTAAAGGTGGTCATACAAATGGGAGAAGTTGAGGAGAAGGTGCATGAACTTGAGATGAAAATTCAAGAGCTAGAACAACAAATAGAGCATATAGAAGAATTTCATTCGAATTCTTTGGATGAGAATGATGTAAGAGCTGTTGTTGATGGTCTATTAGCTGAAAAAAATATTGCGACACAAGAAGAAATTGAACGACAACTCAACAAAAGTCATTTATCATTAATTAAATGGATTCTTGGTACCGGAGTAAGTATCGGAGCGTTAGTTGTAAGTATCGTTCGGTTTTTGTGATAGATGGATTGAAAAAAGGGCAACATCTTAGTTGCCCCTTTACTATCTATTTCAGTAATGATAATATCCTCTGCCGAAAGGACCGTCATCTAGTACAGCTCCACCTAGAAGCCCTGCACCAAGACCTAGAAGTCCAGTAGTAAGTGGTCCTACACCACCAGCGCCATATCCTCCGAATCCAGGACCATATCCTGCACCGTATCCGTATCCAGCGCCAGGGTAACCGCCGAATCCAGTGCCATAACCACCATATCCAGCACCAGGATAACCGCCGAATCCAGCGCCATAACCACCATATCCAGCACCAGGATAACCGCCGTAACCAGGACCTGCACCATATCCGCCTGTGAAACCACCAAATCCACCTGGATAACCAAAGCGTCCATCTGATAATCTTGCATCTCTATGTCTCATTTCATTTCATCCTTCCCAAATGTTATTTCAGTTTCTCTGTACTATATGTGTTTACCTAGCCACTTGGGAATATGTTTAGCAAGAATGGGCGACCGTCTAATGAAGTGAAGTATGGATGTACGGTCTTATGAAAGGTTTATTGCGGCACACACGTAAGATTTACTGAAACATCTGAAAAAAATATAAAAAGACTTGATTATCATATTGAAAGATTATATAATGTTAAAGTAAATTATGAAGAATGTTCGACATTCTTCGACATTATTTTCAAAAAGGTATTGCATCACATAAATATACTTGATATAATGTACCTATTCGCGGGTGTAGTTTAGTGGTAAAACCTCAGCCTTCCAAGCTGATGATGAGGGTTCGATTCCCTTCACCCGCTCCATACATAATAATTGGTTACAACGCAGTGTCTCGTTTCTTAGATAAACGATGCATTGCGTTTTTTATTATGTCATTGATTTTGCTATCAAATAATGAAGTAACTCGAAGGATAAATCCTTCGAGTTACTTGATGATCTTATATGTTGCGTCTCCGCCGTGTATTTGTGTAAACATACTAGATAATGCTTGTAATAGTTCTAAAGACCTCTCTTCAGAAAGAGAAGGGTTTAAATAAACAATATGTAAAGCTTCTGTTGTGTTAGATGTTACAGCGGTTCTTTTTGAATCCACATAAGGACTTCCAAATGGACCCTGATGATCCTCTGAAACTAATTTGTTATGAAAAGAAACTTCACGTTCATTGATGGCAAGATAGGTATCCTCTTCACTACCTATCTTGATTTTAACATCCCCAATAAGCTTATCTTTATCATAAATCCCTAGGGGAATTTGGTATTGAAGAGATAAAAAGTTATTTAAGTCTACTGCAGAGTTGAACGGTTGGAGATATTGCTGTTTCTGAACCCGTCGATATAATGCTTCACTTGAAGGGCGGTATCGGTTAGGGTCTGTTCCTATTGCTTTAAATAGTTGTCGCCATTCTAGGATGGCTGGGATATCCGTTACTTTCTTATCAACATAATCAAAATAAAGAGATTCTTGGAATAGCTGTAATCTTCCTTTGAGCAT